>NZ_JFYX01000013.1:0-119367 GCF_000632245.1 Pseudomonas sp. RIT357 | reverse complement strand
ACCCGGCAGGACGCCGGGTTAGCCGCGCTGGGCCATGGATGGCCCATCGCGGCGGCCCACGGATTCAAGCCGGAGTGCGGGCACACCGAGCCTAGGCGAGGTGCCGAGTGTTGGGGCAAGAGCCCTTTGGTTACTTTGGGGCTTTTCCAAAGTGACCCGCCGTAAGGGCGGAACCAATACCCGCCGTGACCGCAGAAACGGATATGTCCCCCCAACAAACCGCAACCCAAACAAACCCCACACTCAAACGGCATCACCCATTAGCCAGATTCACCAATTCCACCCCCAAAACATAACGCTCCAGGTTCGCCAAAAACGTATCAGCAATCTCATTACGGCTATCGGTCGATATCGCCGACGTATGCGGCGACAACCTCACCCTCGGATGCGTATACAACGGGTGCCCATCCGGCAACGGTTCCGGCTCGGTCACGTCGAGCGATGCCAGGCCGATTTGCCCGTTATCCAGCGCTTCCAGCAGCGCCTCCTGATCCACCAACCCCCCGCGCGCAATGTTGATCAAATGCAGCCCCGGCTTGGCGCTGCCCAACACGTCCCGATCGACGATATGGCGCGTAGCCTCGGTCAGCGGTGCCGCCAGCACCAGGTGGTCGGCGCGGGCGAACAGGTCGTGGATGTCCCTGGCCGCCTCGACCCCGTCGATCCCGAACGGTGTCGGGCTTTGGCGCAGCGCAACCACCTTGATTCCCAGCGCGTGAGCCTTCTGCGCCAGGCGTTCACCAATCGCACCAAAGCCGAGAATCCCCAATGTGGTGCCCTTGAGCGGACGCAGCGGGGTGAAATTCCACTGAGAATCCTTCACCCAGATATCCGGCAAATGCTTGGACGCGGCAAAGATCGCCGCCAGGGCGAACTCGGCCAGGTTGTCGGCGGCGCTGCCCCGGGAGGTGGTCACCGGCGGGCCGTTGAACAGCCATTGCGGGTAGAAGTCGATGCCCGATGAGACCAAATGCACCCATTGCGCGCCGTAGGGCCAGCCTGGCGGCGGGGTATCCGGGGCGGTGTAGCCGCGCACGTTGATCGGACGCAGCAACAGGATATTCGCCTGGGGCGGCAGGTCGCTTGGCACGCCCACCGGCACGCCGATCACCTGGGCTTCGGGGTGGACCGTGCGCAGGCGAGCGCGGATCACGTCGTTGTAGTCTTCGTCCAACTGGCTGGCAATAATCACGTGAGTCATGTGCGTTCCTTCTGGCGTTGGGCGAACACGGCTTTACCGACGCCTTGCAGCACCGCATCGTTCTGCGGGGTATGTACGCGACTGCACAGCACATCGCGGTAGTGGCGTTGCAGCGGGCTATGGCGCGACAGGCCAGGGTTGCCGGAAGCCTCAATGGCCAGTTCCACCGCGCGAATAGCGTTGTGGGTAACCAGGTACTTCAACTGTGCGGCGTTGGCGGCCGGGGTGTGGCCGTCGGCGGCGGCGTCGAGCAGGCTGCGGTTGGCGAACAGCAGGGTGTCGATATGCCCGACGGTTTCCTGAAAGCGCGGCAAGGTCGACAACGCCGCACCGAGGTTGGACGGCGTGCGTTCTTCCAGCCAGTTCACCAGCCAGTCCCGCGCGGCCTGGGCCACGGCGTCGTATACCGACGAGAGCAGCACCGACATCCACAGGAAACCCTCCGCATCCAACTCCGGCTGCGGTGCGCTCCAAGGGCTGACACTGACGGCGTGGTCCAGCGGCACCAGCACGTTGTCGAGCACCACTTCATGGCTGCAGGTGGCGCGCATGCCGAGGTGGTCCCAGGTGTCGATGATGCTCACGCCGGGGCTGTCCTTGGGCACCAGCCAGGCGCCCACCAGCGGGTCGGCGTCGTCACTGCGCGCCCACACGCTGAACCAGCTCAGGCCATGGCTGCCGGTGGAGTAGATCTTGCGCCCACTGATGCGCCAGCCTTCGGCGGTGCGCACCGCAGTGGTCGCGGGCAGGCCGCCACGGGCCGGGGTGCCGAGGTCGGGCTCGACGCGCAGGGCGTTGATCAGCGCACCGTTACGCACTGCGTCTTCGGCGACTTTCACGCGCAGGTGCTGGGGCCAGGTTTTGCTGTCTTGCAGGCGTGTGTGTTGCAGGTATTGCATCACCAGGATCAGCGCGGTGGACGGCTCGCCCTTGGCAATCGCACTGATCGCCTTGCGTGCCTGAGGCAGGCTGGCACCGCCGCCGCCCAGGGTCTTGGGCACGGTGAGGGCGACCAGGCCGTGCTCATGCAATAGCTGGAAGTTGGCGTGGGGGAAGGCGCCACTGTCATCGTACTGCGGCGCGGTACTGGCCAGCTCGGTGGTGAGGCGTTCGAGCAAGGCTTCGAAATTGGCGACTTCCACGGAGCGTAGAGACGGTTGGGTCATAAGAATGTACTCGGTCAAAAATGTGGGAGGGGCGGCGCGACGATTCGACTTGCCCCTCCCACAGAGGATTTTTGGCTTAGATGGCGAGGCGCACAGGCTGTTGGCCCAACAAGCGCTCCACCACCTGCACCACCGGCTCGGCTTCGGTACGTACCAGCCAATCCGGGCTAACGTCTACGAACGCGACCGTGCCGTCCTGGGCAATCACCACGACGGTCGGTTGGGGCAACTCCCAGGTCCCCGTACCGGTGGTTTCACCGATGTGATTGCCCTTGGCCAATGCCGCGTTACGCGAGGCTTCATCGAAGCTGTAGAGAATCCCCAAGCGCCGCCCGAGGTTGTTATCCAGGTCGCTGGCGACCAGCAGTTGCAGCGCGTGGTGGGTCTTGATTTCCACCAGGCGTTCCGGCACTTGCGGGCTGATCGCTACCAGCGGTACACCCAATTCGCGCAGGCGTGGGTACAGCTGGCGCTCGTAATAGGGCAGGGCGATGTTGCACGCCGGGCAGCCGGCAAAACGGAAGAAGATCAGCACTGCCGGGCCGTCTGCCAACAGCAGCTCGCGGTTGAGTTCGCCGCCTTCGACGTTGAGCAAGGTAAACGGGTCGAGCTCATCACCCACCTGCACGTAGTCGTCTACCCGCGCTTCATCCACCAGGCGCTGGCGCTGGTCGATATTGAATTGCAACGCCGCCGGGGCCCAGGTCGCTACACGCTCGGCGTGCAGCGCCGCCAACTGACGGTTAAGGGATTCGCTCATGCCAATGCCTCCTGCGGCGCTTGCACCTCGACGCTGTAACGGTTGACCGGTACGTCCAGGCCCAGGTTGTCGCGCAGGGTCTGCCCGGTGTATTCGGTGCGGAACAGGCCGCGCTGTTGCAGCACCGGCACCACCAGTTCGGTGAAGTACTGCAAGCCATCCGGCAGCACCGAGTTGACGATGAAGCCATCGCTGGCACCGCGTTCGAACCAGGTCTGGATCGCATCAGCGACTTGCTCAGGGGTGCCGACAAAATCACGCTTGGGCCGCGAGAACCGCAGGGCCACTTCACGCAGCGTGAGGCCTTCGTCCTTGGCCAGTTGCTTGATGCGATCGGAGCCGCCTTTCTGGCTGTTGGAGCCCAGGTCGCCGAGTTCCGGGAAGGGGTCGTCCAGGGGGTATTTACTGAAATCGTGGTCGTTGAACGGGCGGCCGAGGGCGACGATGGCGTCTTCCACGGTGACCAGCTCCACGGCCTGCTGGTAGCGGCTTTCCACTTCTGCCTCGTCGCGCCCGACAATCGGGCGGATGCCCGGCAGGATCGACAGGCTGTCGGCATCGCGGCCAAAGCCTTTGGCACGGCGTTTGAGGTCCTGGGAGTAGGCCAGGCCTTCTTCGATGCTTTCCACATGCACAAAAATCGCATCGGAATGTTCGGCGGCAAAGTTACGCCCGTCTTCCGAGGTGCCGGCCTGGAAAATTGCGGGCTGGCCCTGGCGCGAACGCGCAATGTTCAGCGGGCCTTTGACCGAGAAAAACTCGCCCTTGTGGTTCAACGCGTGAAGCTTGTCCGGGGTGAAAAACTCGCCGCTTTGCTTGTTGTAGGCAAAGGCGTCGTCCTCCCAGGAATCCCACAGGCCCTTGACCACGTTCAGGTGTTCCTTGGCGATGCGGTAGCGCACGGCATGGGGCGGGTGCTCGGCCTTGCCGAAGTTATCGGCGGTGCCGCTGAGCCACGAGGTGACCACGTTCCATCCGGCGCGGCCGCCGCTGATATGGTCCAGAGACGCGAACTGACGCGCCACTTGGTAGGGCTCGGTGTAGCTGACGGTCACGGTGGCGACCAGGCCGATATGGGTGGTCAATGCCGCGAGGGCTGACAAGATCGTCAGCGGCTCGAAACGGTTGAGGTAATGGGGGCTGGATTTGGCGTGTATATGCAGGCTATCGGCGATGAACACAAAGTCGAATTTGGCGGCTTCGGCCAGTTCAGTCTGCTGCTTGTAGAAGCCGAAATTCGTACTGGCATTCGGTTGTGCCTGCGGGTGGCGCCATTCGCCCCAGCCGTGGCCGACACCGTGGACCATGGCACCCAGTTTTAAATGGCGTGGTTTTAGTTGACGTGGCTGGCTCATGTTCTGTTCCTTCAGCGCGAGACTTGGTTGTTGGGGGCACGCTTGGCGTTAAAGCTTTTGTCGAAGCCCTGTGACACGTCGATGTGTTTGGTCAGCAGGCCTTCTTTTTGGTAGGTGTCGGCGGTGGTTTGCAGGCCACTGATCACGCTGTCATCGATCAACACCGGGCTCAGACGTGTTTCCTTGGCCACCGCCACATGCACGGCCAGTGGCAGGCCGGTGATTTTGGTCTGGGCGGCGGCGTATTCGTTGGGGTGCGTATTGGCCCAGGCGTAGGCGCGATCGACGCGGGCGACAAAGTCGTCCAGCTGCGTGCGCTTGTCGGCAATGGCCTGGCTGGTGGCCGCGAGGTACAGGTGGTTGCTCAACAGCGTGTTGCCACTGGCGATGATTCGCGCCTGGCTTTGGGAGGTCACCACGGTGGTGTAAGGGTCCCAGGTCGCCCAGGCATCGGCGGTGCCGTTATCCAGCACCAAGCGGGATTCGGCGGGCAACAAGAAGATGAACTGCACATCCTGGCTGGTCAGGCCCGCGCTGGCCAACGCCTTGATCGCCAGGTAATGCCCGATGGAGCCACGCCCGGTGACGATTTTCTTACCCTTGAGGTCGGCGGCCGTCTTGATTGGCGAGTCCTTGGGTACCAGCAGCGCGGTGGTGTTGCGCCCTTCGGCGTGGATGATGCTGACCACTTTTAAGGAAGCCCCGGCGCCCAGCGCGAACACGTAAGGCGCATCGCCCAAGGCACCGACATCCACCGCGCCGGCATTCAGGGCTTCGCCCAGGGGCGAGGCGGAGGGGAACTCCGACCACTGGATGGCATAGGGCACGTCTTTGGTTTCGCCGGACACTTCCAGCAGCGTCTTGATCGTCGATTTCTGATTGGCCACCCGCAGTGGTTGCAGGTCGGCGGCGTGGGCGCTGGTGGCCAGGCCAAGGGCCAGGGCAGTACCCAGGAACAGGCGCTTGAAGGGGGTGGTAAAGACCATGGGATAGAGGCTCCAGGCAGATCAAAAAAGGTGTGGGTTACCTCCGCCTGGAAAGGGGTCGGTGAAGCCTGCCCCCATTCAGAGGCAGGTGTGTTGGATGATCAGATCACGTAGAACCCATGGGTCCCATCACGGGCCAACTGGGCAACCAAACCGAACTCCCAATCCAGATATGCCTGCATGGCTTCCTTGGGGTTGTCAGTGCCTTCGTACGGACGGCGGTAGCGGTCGATCCGTGGTGAGGCCAGGTGGGTTTCGCCTTCTTCCAGGGGCAATTTCGCGTTGATCCAGCCTGCCGTGCCGTCTTCCAGCAGGAACACTTGCTTGCCGGTGATGGCTTCGACTTCGGCCACCGCCAGGCGCGCCAGTTGGCTGCTGCCGCAGGTCAGCACGTAGCGCTCGGCGCTCGGCACTTTGGCGAGGGCCTGGGGCAGTTGCGCGCGCAGGGCCCACCAGGCGCCGGGGATGTGGCGTTTGACGTAGTTGGCGCTGGCGGTGAAGTCCAGCACCACGGTGTCGCCGTGGGCCAGCCAGTCGGCGAGGGTGTGGGGGCTGATCAGTTCGGCTTGGGGCGGCGTGGGCACCGGGGCGACCCAGGCGCCTTTTTCGCTGAAGTGCGCCGCTTGCAGGTCGTCCAGCACGTGCACGTCCCAGCCCAGTTGGGCGAGCCAGGACGCGGACATGTTGGCGCGCACGCCGTCGTCATCCGCCAGCACCAGGCGTGCGCCGCGTACGCTGGCCACGTGATCGGTTTCCTGGACCAATTGGCCGCCGGGGGTGGAGCGAGCGCCGGGCAGGTGACCGGCTTCGAATTCTTCCGGGGTGCGCACATCGAACAGGTAGGTGGTGCGAGTGGTTTCCTGCTGCCAGGCGTGCAGATCGTCCAGGGTGGCACGGCCAACGCGGGCTTTGTCGGCGACGCGGCGTGCCTCGATGGCGGCGACCTGGCGATGTTCTTCCGAGGTTGGGGCAAAGCGTCGCGCCTGGCCGTGGGCGAGTGTTTGCCCGGCCAGGGTCCAGCCAATGGTGCCATTGCGCAGCGCGGATACCGGGTTGGCCACGCCCGCATTGATCAGCGACTGGGTGCCAATGATGCTGCGGGTGCGCCCGGCGCAGTTGACGATAATGCGCGTGGCCGGATCCGGCGCCAGTTCACGGGCGCGCAGCACCAGTTCGGCACCGGGCACGCTGATGCTGGTGGGAATGCTCATGGTTTGGTATTCGTCGAAGCGGCGGGCGTCGAGCACCACCACGTCGGCGTGGCTGTCGAGCAGGGCCTGCACTTCTTCGGCGGCCAGGGACGGCGTGTGACGCTCGCTCTCTACCAGTTCGCCAAAGGCTTTGCTCGGCACGTTCACGTCAATAAACAGCTCGCCACCGGCGCTGCGCCAGCCATTGAGGCCCCCTTCGAGCAGGCTGACCTGGGTGTAGCCCAATGCAATCAGGCGCTCGGCGGCGCGGCTGGCCAGACCTTCGCCGTTGTCGTAGACGGTGACCTGGGTATCACGCCGTGGAATGCGCGAATACACCTCCAGCTCCAGCTTGGACAGCGGGATATTCGCCGCGAACAGCGGGTGGGATTCAGCAAACGGCGCTTCTTCGCGCACGTCGATCAGGGCGACTTCTGCATGGTCCAACAGGGCCTGGCGAATCTGGGCGGAATTGCGGGTCGGTACGGTGCTCATAGGGCAGGGCTCTTTTCTTTGGACAAATCCCAGATGTTCGGGAGGAAGGCGTTGGAATAACCGGAGATAAACAGTTTCTCGCTGCCGTCGGGCTGGTACACCGCACGGCGTACCGCACCGATATTGGCGCCGTACACGTGAATGCTGATGGACACTTGGTCGCTGTGGGCGTTGCTGACCTGATGAATGTCGCCGACCTTGGGCGATACGGCTTCGACCTGGCCCGGCACCAGCTTAATAGGCTTGCCTTCGGCGACCAGGCTGCCGTCGGGGGCGCGTTCAAACCCTTGGGAAAACTCCGCGCCGCGCAACATGCCGATCAGCCCCCACACCCGGTGGTCATGAATCGGCGTGGTCTGCCCCGGACCCCAGACAAAACTGACGACGCTGAAGCGCTGGCGCGAATCGGCGTGCAGCAAAAATTGCTGGTAGCGCTCGGGGTTGGGTTGGGCGAATTCGTCGGGGAGCCAGTCATCATGGCTGACCAGTTGCGCGAGCAGCTTGCCGCCACGGTGCAACAGGTCGCCTTCGCGCGGATTGCCGTCGATCAGTTCCGCCAGGGCGCCAATGAAGGCTCTGAGTCTCTCGGGGTGTCGGGCCTGGGTCATGGCAATTCCATCAGTCGGTGTTGATGGGTTTATCTAAGCATAATGTTTATAGTTAATATGCTATTTTTTAATGATTAGCTTATAGCTGAAGGTAATTTAGAACCGGCGTGTATAGCGTTAGACGTTATCGATCACAGCGTGGGCTATTCAGATAACGTTCCTGCAACTATGCTTCGCGGACATCTTAATGACTGTTCTCTATGTGCGGCCCAAATGAAAATTGACGATATCGATGCCTTTGTCGAAGTGATTCGTTGCCAGTCCATCAGCCATGCCGCCGAGTCGTTGCAACTGACCCAGCCGGCCATTACTCGCCGCGTGCAGAACTTCGAGCAGGCGCTGGGGGTGGAGCTGTTTGACCGCAATACCAAGCCCCTCAAACCGACGTTGATCGGTACCCGCGTGTATGAACAATGCCGGTTGATCCTGCGCGAGATGGATGCCTTGCGTGAGCTGGTAGCCACCGACGCACCCCCCTCCGGCGTACTGCGCCTGGGCGTGCCGCAGACCATCGGCGATGTAGTGCTGCTGGACGCGCTGAAGCTGCTGCGCACTGAGTACCCCGAACTGCGCGCCCAGGTCGCGACCGGATGGGGCAGCCAGTTGGTCGGCAAGATTGAACGGGGCGAACTGGACGCGGCGGCGGCGTTGTTCCCGGCAGGCAAGATCTTCCCGGATAACATCGTTGGCGAGTCTATCGGCAAGATGGAGTTGGTGGTGGTGTGCGCCAAGGCGCAGTTGCCGAAAAAACCCTGCAAGCTGGCGGATGTGTACCAGAACGGGTGGATTCTTAACCCGGATGGCTGCGGGTTCCGTGCCGGGTTGCAACGCACTTTGTCCGATCAGGGCTTGGCGCTGCGGGTCAACCTGGAAACCTTCGGCACTGAATTGCAATTGGGTCTGGTCGCCGATGGCCTGGGCTTGGGCCTGGTGCCGCGTCCCTTGCTGGAGCGCAGCGCTCACCGCGAACAATTGGCGGTAATGCCGCTCAAGGACTTCAAACCGGTGATGGACCTTTGGCTCATCTACCCGCATTTCCTCGGCAACCTGCAAGGGCCGGTGGATGCGTTTGGCAAATGGGTGGCGGCGTCGTTGCACAAGATTCGGGATGCGGCTTGATATGAAAAAAAATAATAATTAGCTTAGATTAAAATGTGCTTTTTATTATTTTTGAGCATCCCCTAGGCTTGCCTGGAAGTCCTTAAGGCCATCCAGGAAGTTTTGCCATGAGCAGCGTCACCTCGATTTCCAGCGTCTCCAACAACGTTCGTCAACGCGTCACGCCAGAAGAGTGGGAAGTGCGCGTGAAACTGGCCGCCGCCTACCGCCTGGCGGCCTTGTACAAGTGGACCGATCACATTTACACCCACTTCTCCGCCCGTGTACCGGGCCCGGAGGAGCATTTCCTGATCAATGCCTTCGGCCTGTTGTTCGATGAAATCAACGCCTCCAACCTGGTCAAGGTCGACCTCGACGGCACGATCGTCGACGACCCCACCGGTCTGGGTATCAACTACGCCGGCTACGTGATCCACAGCGCCATCCACGGCGCGCGCCATGACTTGCAAGCGGTGCTGCACACCCATACTCGCGATGGCATTGCGGTGTCCGCGCAGAAGGACGGCTTGTTGCCGATTTCCCAACACTCCATCGCCTTTTCCGGGCGAGTGGCCTACCACGGCTATGAAGGCATCGCCCTCGACCTGGACGAGCGTGAGCGGTTGGTGGCGGATCTGGGCGACAAGAGCGTGATGATCCTGCGCAACCACGGGCTGTTGACGGCGGGTATCAGCGTCGAACATGCCTTCCAGCAGCTGCAAGGGTTGGAGCGTGCGTGCAATATTCAGATCGCGGCGCAAGCGGCGGGGAATGCTGAGCTGGTCTTTCCGCCACAGGAGGTAGTGGCGAAGGTTGAAGAACAGGCCAAGGCGCATAGCAGCGGCGAGGGGCCGGGCGTGGCGCGGCATTGGAATGCGCTGATTCGGCAGTTGGAACGCAGCGATACCGACTACAAGAACTGATCCTGAGCTTAATGAAGATAGGCAGGTGGGAGAGGGCGAGTCGAATCATCGCACCGCCCCTCCCACATTGGTTTTGCCGTGTTCTGGCTTACGCGACCTGTTTGGCCTGCTCGCGTTCTGCAATCAGTTGGCGGGTGAGGGGGATCAACCGCTTGCCGTAGTCGATCGCATCATTGAGCGGATCAAACCCACGGATCAGGAAGGTGGTGATGCCGAGGTCGTAGTAATCCACCAGCGCTTCAGCCACTTGTTCGGCGGTGCCCACCAACGAGGTTGAGTTCCCTTGCGCGCCCAGCAACCCCGCAATCCCCGTCCACAAACGCTTGTCCAGCCGGGAACCCTGTGCCGCCGCTGCGAGTAGGCGACGCGAGCCTTCATTCGGCGGTTCACGCCGCACAAATCCATTCTTCTCAGCCAACTCAGTGGCCTGTTGCAAGATGCTGTCAGCGCGTGCCCACGCCAGCTCTTCGGTCTCGGCGAGGATCGGTCGCAGCGACAGGCTGAAGCGAATCGTGCGTCCATGCTTGGCTGCTTCGGCCCGGACCTGAGTCACGATCTCGCGCACTTGCTCGTAGGTTTCGCCCCACAGTGCGTACACGTCGGCATGTTTGCCCGCCACTTCAATCGCGGCCTGGGAAGACCCTCCGAAGTACAGTGGGATATGCGGTTGCTGCGGCGACTTCACGGTGGAGTGCGCGCCTTCGACCTGGTAGTAGGTGCCGGTGAAATCGAAGGGCTGTTCGCTGGTCCATTCCTGTCGCACCACACTCAGGTATTCGTCGGTCCGTGCGTAGCGTTCGTCTTTGCCGATATGGCTGCCATCGGCGCGCAGTTCGCGGTCGTCGCCACCGGTGATGATATGCACGGCGGTGCGCCCGCCGTTGAACACATCCAGGGTGGCGAACTGGCGCGCGGCGAGGGTGGGTTGTGCAAAACCGGGGCGGTGGGCGATCAGGAATTGCAGTTTACGGGTGACGCTGGCGGCATGGGAGGCGATCAGCGTGCTGTCCGGGCTGTTGGAGTGGAAGGCCACCAGGGCGCGGTCGAAGCCGGCCTCTTCGTGGGCGCGGGCCACGGTTTCCACGTAGTCCGGTTGCAGAGTCGGGCCGCTGCGTGGATGAATTTCGGATGCATGGTGGCCGCCGATATAGCCGATGAATTCGATGCTCATGGTCTGTCCTTGT
This sequence comes from Pseudomonas sp. RIT357, assembly GCF_000632245.1. Taxonomy (NCBI): domain Bacteria; kingdom Pseudomonadati; phylum Pseudomonadota; class Gammaproteobacteria; order Pseudomonadales; family Pseudomonadaceae; genus Pseudomonas; species Pseudomonas sp. RIT357. The sequence continues at coordinate 108,401 of NZ_JFYX01000013.1, read as the reverse complement.
CGAGTAGGGAGTGTGTACCTCCGCCGGGCAGGGGGTCGGTCATGCTCGTCCAAGGTAGGGGCCGCGACGGCCGCTGTAAAATGCCGTTTGGTTCTAACCTAATTATTAAAAAATAGAATTATTTTTTGGTTTTATATCAGTAAATAGCATTATCTGAGTCGGCAGCGACGCAACCCCAAGTGTTTGCGAGTTTGGTGCACTTTCTGATAGACGAAAAAAAACCGGCTGATCAGGCCGGTTTGGGGGGGCCCTCGAACAGGGCGGGTTATGCGTGGTTTTCCATCAGACGATCCGAGCCACCTTCAGCTACGCGGTTTTCCATCAGACGGTCCGAGCCACCTTCAGCTACGCGGTTTTCCATCAGACGGTCCGAGCCACCTTCAGCTACGCGGTTTTCCTGCAGACGGTCCGAGCCACCTTCAGCTACACGGTTTTCCATCAGACGATCCGAGCCACCTTCAGCTACGCGGTTTTCCAGAAGACGATCCGACCCACCTTCGGCAACACGGTTTTCGATCAGTCGATCCGAACCGCTTTCAGCAACACGGTTTTCGATCAGGCGATCTGCACCGCCTTCAGCGACTACAGGGTGGGCAAATGCGTTTGCAGCGAGTACCGAGAAAGCGAGGCTAAGCAAGATTTGGCGTTTCATGATGGTGTGCTCCGAGTGTTTTAGTTTGGGTGTTGCCTGGTATGGGTTTGATGTTACGCGTTGCATTTTTTAAGAGAACTTCATTGCGCTGATGGTGACTATCGATGCCAGCGATGGACCGTTTCCAACGGCCATCGCCCGGCTGATCAAGGCATTTGCGGCAGTTCCTGAGGTCGCAGGTCGAACACCAGCACCTCGGCGTCCTGACCTTGACTCAAGTGGATGCGCTGCTCATCACGCACTCGGGCACCGTCACCTTCCTGCAAGCGCTGGCCGTTGATCTCCACGCTGCCCCGGGCCACATGGATGTACACGTGGCGATCCGGCGGCAGGTCAAGGGTTGTGGCTTCGTCACCGTTGAACAGCCCGGCGTACACCCTGGCGTCCTGGCGTACGCTCAGGGAACCGTCGGCGCCGTCCGGCGAGATGATCAACTGCAGACGCCCACGCTTTTGTGCCTCGCTGAAGTGCTCCTGTTGATAGCGCGGTTCGGCACCGGCCACGGCGGGCACGATCCAGATTTGCAGGAAATGCACCCCACGGTTTTGGCTGTGGTTGAACTCGCTGTGGGCCACGCCGCTGCCGGCGCTCATCAATTGCACATCGCCAGGGCGGATCACCGAGCCAGTGCCCAGGGTGTCCTTGTGCTCCAGGGCGCCTTCGAGCACATAAGAGAAAATCTCCATGTCACGGTGCGGGTGCTGGCCGAAGCCTTTGCCGGCGGCGACGCGATCATCGTTGATCACCAGCAGGTCGGAAAAACCCTGCTCGTTGGGGTTCCAGTAGTTGGCGAACGAGAAGGTGTGGAACGACTTCAACCAACCGTGATTGGCGGCGCCGCGTTCGGAAGCTTTGCGAAGGGTCAGCATGGTTGTGTCCTCAAGTGGGCGCTGGCTGCGAGATGCAGGGCGCTTGCGTTGAGAAGAAGGTTACTGGTTACTGAAATATTCATTAAGAAGCTGAAATCTGAATAACTGTCCCTCTCAGATTGACAGTGAAAGGCATGCCATAATGCCTCCCGCTTTCTTCCCCTCGATGGATGCCTTCTGTATGAAAACCGTGGCCATGGCGCTGTTCCCGGACTTCCTCTTGCTCGACATGGCCGGGCCGCTTGAAGTGTTTTCCATCGCCAACCGCTATCTGCCGGCGGCGGCGCATTATCAGATCCTTACTGTTGGCACCGAACCTGGCCCACTGCGCGCATCCAACGGCGTAATGGTGCAGACCGACCTGTTGCTGGAGCAGGCCGACGGTGCCTATGACCTCTTGCTGGTGCCCGGTGGCCCCGGTGCCTACAACGAATGCCATCCGGCGCTGCTGCCCTGGCTAAAAGCAGCGGCGCCACGGGCACGGCGCTTTGGCTCGATCTGCACGGGCGCCTTTGTGCTCGGGCACGCCGGGCTGTTGGACGAGCACCGCGTGACCACTCACTGGCATTACACCGAGCGGCTGATCAAGGCGTTCCCCAACGCCATCGTCGAGACCGACCGTATCTATCTGCAGGACGGGCGGTTGATTACCTCGGGCGGGGTCACGGCCGGTATCGACCTGGCGTTGTCCATCGTTGCACAGGACCATGGCAAGCAGGTGGCGGTGGATGTGGCCAAGGTGCTGTTGGTGGTGATGAAACGCCAGGGCGGCCAGGCCCAATTCAGCCCGATGACCGCGGCCGTGGCGCCCCAGGAAACCGCGATTACCCGCGTGCAGAACCATGTTCTCGCGCACCTGGAGCAGCCGTTCACCATCGAGTCCATGGCCGAGTTGGCCGGCATGAGTGCGCGCCACTTTGCCCGGTTGTTTGCCAAGGATGTGCAGATGACGCCCATGGCCTTCCTGCAAGGCGCGCGCATCGACCGTGCTCGGCAATTGCTGGAAACCACCGATCTGCCGCTCAAGACCGTGGCGTTCCACGCAGGCTTTGGCAGCGTGCGGCACATGCGCTTTTTATTCAGTGAAAAGCTCGGTCTCAACCCTACCCAATACCGACAGCAGTTCAGTTAACGACAGGATGTCCGTCTCGCACACCCGATTGTCCGTATCGCTCCCCGTGCCAGCATTGTCCTGTCATGGGTAGCTGGCAAGAATAGCGTCGAGCCCACGGAAAAGGATGCGCGAACGCCCAAGGCCGGGTGTTTCAGCGCGATTGCAGACATGAACGACCCTCAGGCGATTGACGCGGATAGCACGGTGCGCTTCGGTGCCTATGCCTTTCACCGGCAGCAGCGACTGGTCAGCAAGGCGGGTTGGCCGGTGCCGTTGGGCGGGCGGGCGCTGGATATCCTCGCGATGCTGCTGGAAGCGCCTGGGCAATTTTTCAGCAAGGCCACCCTGATCGAGCGGGTCTGGCCGAATAGCGTGGTGGAAGAGAACAACCTGCGGGTGCACATCGCCGCGCTGCGCCGTGCCCTCGACGGGCAACGGTTTATCCTCAATGACCTCCAGCGCGGCTACTGCTTCGCTGCGCCCGTGCAAGGCGTGGCCGCAGCGGTGCTGCCTAGGCACAACCTGGCCACGCGGCTCAGCCCGGTGATTGGCCGTGATGAACTGCTGGGCGTGCTGGTACGGCGTTTGTCCGGGCAGCGGCTGATGACCCTCACCGGATGCGCCGGCGTGGGCAAGAGCACCTTGGCCCTGGCCCTGGCCGAGCGCGTGTTGCCGCGCTACCGCGACGGTGTGTGGTGGGTCGACCTGGCCACCGTCGAGGCGCCGCTGATGATGCTGCGCCACCTGGCCACGGTCCTGCATCTCGAGCCCAGCGGCAGCGCCACTGAACTGTGCCGTCAATTGGCTTCCCGACAATTATTGCTGGTACTTGATGGCGCCGATCTGCTGCTTGGCGCCTGTCGACATCTGCTGCGTGTGCTTAGCGAACACGCGCCCCGGATCAGTGTGCTCGTCAGTAGCCGTGAAGCCTTGCGTGCCCCGGGCGAATGGGTGTTGCGCGTGCCCCAGTTGGCGCTTCCAGCTCCGTCGGTGTTGGGCAGCGTTGAACAGGCGATGGTGAGTCCGGCGGTGCAGTTGTTTGTTGCACGGGTGCGTGCCAGCCAGCAGGGGTTTGTGTTGCGGCCCCAGGACTTGGCACCGCTGCGTGATATCTGCCGGCGCCTCGACGGTATTCCTCTGGCTCTCGAACTGGCCGCCGCCCAAGTGGACGCCCTTGGCGTCCGTGGTGTGCAGGCGCAAGTGTGCAGGGGCTTGCAGATCCTCACGCGGGGGCGCCGCACAGCGGTTGAGCGCCACCAATCCCTCAGCGCCGCACTGGATTGGACCTACCAGCGCTTGAGCTTGCCGGAACGCTGGCTGTTCCTGCAGATGAGCCTGTTCAAAATGGCGGTGACTTTGCCCACCTTGAGTGAGCTGGTGGTCGGCACGGAGCTGGAGCATGCCGACCTGTCTTACTTGTTGAGTCGGCTGGTCGACACCTCACTGCTGAACCTTGAGCCCGGCCCAGGTTATCCGCGCTATCGCCTGCTCAACAGTGTGCGCAGCTACGCCTTGGCACTTCTGCGCGACCCGCAGCAGGTAGCACGCTTGCAACAGGGCTATGGGCATTACCTGGGGCCGTTTTCAGGCCGGCCGTTTGTCTTGCAACTCGTCGAGCAGGCGGCGCACGCGGATTAGATCCTGGGTGGCGAAGCCTTCGGTAAACCGCTCATAGACTGAACCCAGCAGGTCGCGCGCGGCCTGCACACGAGCTTGCTTGTGCCACAGCCGCGCCAAGCTGTCTGCGCATCGTAACTCCCAGGCCAGCGCGCCTTGCTGGTGCGCCAGGCCCAGGGCTTCGAGCAACAGGCTTTCGGCTGATTGGGCATCGGGCATGGCCTCGGCGCGCACGCGCAGAATCTCCGGTGTGCACCAGCCGGCCGCACCGCTTCGGGCGCGTTCGAAGAGGGCGTCATCCACTGCGATGGCGTTGAAGGTCACCAGGATGTCCTCGACCAGGCCCAACCCTTGTACTTCGGCAATCTGCGCCGTGCCTTCGTAGCATTGCGCCCAGGTGTGGAACAACTGCACTGAATGTTTTTGCGCCTGCTGCAACAGCAGGTCCAACTGATCGCGGGCCGCAAGCGTATCGCCGTTGTACTGAGCGATCACCACCCCAGCCAGGGCCAGGGTGTAGCAGATCGACGTGCCGTGGTTGATCTGCAACGCCAGCGCCAGTGCCTGGCTTGCAGTGCGCCACGCGCGTTCAGGGAAACCGCGCAGCCACAGGATGCGCGCGAGGATGGTCAGCGAAGCCACGCTTTGGTCGTACTGCACACCAAAGCCATGGGTAAACCGGTTGAGATGGCCGCTCTGGGCCATGCGCTGGATCACCTGTTCGGCATTGTGCTGCGCCAGCACCTGATTGCCGGCGAAGTGCTGCGCCAGTACTCGCAGGCGTTGGGCGCTGAGGGCCAGCAACGACTCGGCGTGTGGCCCCAACTGGTCGAAATGCAGGCTTTGCTTCAACGCCTCACGGTAGTTGCCGCTGCACAGGCTGACCGCCATTTGCCCCGACACTGCACGCAGTTGGCCGGGCAGGTTTTTGTCAGCTTCGGCCAGGCGTCGTGCGCAGGCAAAGGCGTCTATGGTCTGCGGCGTACTGCCCTGGGCGTGATAGGAAAAACTGCCGAAGGCCAACTGCAATGCCATGTGCAAGCGCTGGCTCGGCGCACTCGATTGCCCCAGTCGCGCCAGGGCCTTGCTCACGTAGAGGCCGTGTTCGCGCAGCAGCGACAGCTCCTGCCACAACGGCATGGCGCTGACGGTGAGGCGAATGCCCAGCACGTGCACACCCTGGTCGCCCAGGCCCCAGTCGAGGGCGGCACGGATGTCTTCGCGCAGCGGGGCATAGCGGTCGATCCACGGCTGGGTAGCGATCTGCTCCCAATCTTCCTGCGCCTGGTCCATCAGCGCCAGGCAGCGGTTGGCGTGACGTTCACGGGTGGCATCAAGCTCGTCGGCGACACTGAGTTTTTCCAGGGCGTAGGTGCGGGTGATGTCCAGCAGGCGATAGACCATCTCGTCATCGCCGGGCTCCACATTGAGCAAGGATTTGGCGACCAGTTGAGTGATCGAGCCCAGCACCTCGGTCGGTGCGATCTGTTCTCCGGCAATCACCGCCGCCGCGCTGGCCAGGCTGAAACCACCCCGGAACACGGCGAGACGGCGCAGGCAGATTTGCTCGCACGTCGTGAGCAGGTCGAAGCTCCAATCCAGGGTCGCGCGCAAGGTTTGATGCCGGGGCAGGGCACTGCGCCGGCCTCGGGTGAGCAGGCGGAAATTGTCTTCCATCTGCACCAGCAACCCCGGCAGGCCGAAGCGCTCGATCTGCGCCGCCACCAATTCGATTGCCAGGGGAATACCGTCCAGGCGCTGGCAGATATCAATCGCCAGGGGCAGTTCGGCTTCGCTCAGTTCGAAGCTGTCCTGATGGGACATGGCGCGTTCGATCAGCAGTTGCAGGGCAGGATAGCCCAGGGCCTGGGCGCGGTTGCCGGTGGCGGGTGGGCAGGCCAGGGGTTCCAGGCGTTGCACCGATTCGCCTTCGGCGCGCAATGCTTCGCGGCTGGTGGCCAGGATGTGCAGTTTTGGGGCATGGCGCAGCAGGGTTTCGCTGATCAGCGCAATGTCGTCCAGCAAGTGCTCGCAGTTGTCGATCACCAGCAGCACCTGGCGCTCTTGCAGGCGGCGCGCGAAGGTGGCCAGCGGTTCGTGCTCGGTGTGGGTCAGGTCGAGCAGGGCGGCGAGGTTGGGCAGGATCATCGACGGCGCGCTGAGGGGCGCCAGGTCCAGCAGGCGGATACCGTCGCGGTAATGGCCGATCAGCAATTCCGCCACGCGCAACGCCACGGTGGTCTTGCCGATGCCGCCGGCGCCCGTCAGGGTGATAAAGCGTTGTTCGGGCAGGTGCTGCACCAGGCTGTCGATCAGCGCCTGGCGGCCGAGCATGCGGGTGCGGCGCAGCGGCAGGTTGTGGCAGGGGCGTTGGGGCGTGCCTTCTGTGGGTAGGCTCATCGGCTCGATGCTCAGTGGCGCAACAAAACTGTAGCCACGCTGGGCCACCGTAACGATATAGCGCTGCCCGGCCTGGCCATCGCCCAGCGCCTTGCGCAACGCCGCCATATGCACCCGCAGGTTGCCGTCCTCTACCACGCTTTTGGGCCAGACCCGAGCGATCAGCTCCTGCTTGCTCACCACATTACCGGCCTGCTCCAGCAGGATCAGCAGGATATCCACGGCCCGCCGCCCCAGGCGCAACGGACGACCAGCCTCCAGCACCAGGCGCTGGTGGGGATGGATACGGTACGGCCCGAAGTGCACGGCCTGATCGCGTTGGTCACTCATGGGTGGCCATGCTCTGGAGAAAGTAAGCGGCCAGCATATTCCAGGTGCTTGCAGACCACTAGGCAGCGATCTCTTGAGTCTTGTGACGCAGTTGGTGGTTTCGCCAGGTCATCGGATTGACACCCTCGCTGCGGGTGAACATATGGCAGAAATGTGCCTGGTCGCAGAACCCGCATTCCAGGCTGATCTGCGTCAGGCTCAAGGAAGACTGAGTGATCAATTCCTTGGCCCGCTGGATGCGTTGCAGGCGTATCCATTCCTGGGGCGACAGCCCGGTGGTGCACTTGAATGCACGGGAGAAATGGCTGCGCGACAGCGCGCAGGCCTGGGCCAGATCGGCAATCGCCAGGCTTTCGCCGAGGTTAGCGAGGATCAATTGCTTGGCGATACGCTCGCGCCGGGGGCATAGGCCGCCGGTAGCGGATAAGCGAGGAGCGCAGTGCTCAGTTCGGGCCATGACGGATATCCGCAGTCGATGGGAGCGTTCCCGGTGAATGGATGCAGTGTAGATGGCGTCAATCTTGTTGCCGTACCGTCTGGCTGACGAGTTAATCGTTGTTAATTTCGTCAGGTGCAGTCACGGAAAAGACAGCACAGACATGCAATCAACCCCTTGTTTTGCGTGCTTAGCTGTCAGTCTGCTAACCGTTTGGATACCGCCATGAACCGCAATGACCTGCGTCGCGTCGACATGAACCTGCTGGTGATTTTCGAGGCGTTGATGTTCGAGAAGAACCTGACCCGGGTCGCCGAAAAACTCTTCATGGGCCAACCGGCGGTGAGTGCGGCCTTAGGCCGGCTGCGCGACCTGTTCGACGACCCGTTGCTGCTGCGCAACGGGCGGGGCATGGAGCCCACGCCGCGCGCCCTGGCGATACTCAAGGAGCTGCAACCGGCTATGGACACCATTTCCGGCGCGGTCAGCCGCGCCAAGGATTTCGACCCTTCCACCAGCTGTGCGGTGTTCCGTATCGGCCTGTCCGACGACGCCGAATTTGGCTTGTTTCCGCCGTTGCTCAGTCAGCTTCGCGAAGAAGCCCCCGGCATCATCGTGGTGGTACGCCGCGCCAATTACTTGCTGATGTCCGCGCTGCTGGCCAGTGGCGAGATTTCGGTGGGGGTGAGCTACACCACTGAACTGCCCGCGAATGCCAAGCGCAAGAAACTGCGGGATATCCCGTGCAAGGTATTGCGTGGGGATGACGGGGTGGCGCCGCTGACGCTGGATGATTATTGCGAACGGCCCCATGCGATGGTGTCGTTCTCCGGGGATTTAAGCGGCAACATCGATTTGGACTTGGCCCGTATCGGCCGCGCGCGGCGGGTGGTGCTGGCGGTGCCGCAATTCAGCGGGTTGCGGGCGTTGTTGGCGGGGACGCAGATCATTGCGACGGTACCGGATTATGCGGCGTGTGCGTTGACCGAGGGCACCACGTTACGGGCAGAGGATCCGCCGTTTGCGATTGATGCGGCGGAGTTGTCAATGGTGTGGAGTGGGGTGCATGACAATGATCCGGCGGAGCGTTGGTTGAGGTTGAGGATTGCCGAGCATATGGCGGGGGGAGTTGGTTGATTGAGTGCATATCCGTTGCTGCGGTAACGGCCGCCTATGGTTCCGCTCTTACAGCGGGTCACTTTTGTAAAGGCCGGAATGCCGGCCCAGACAAAAGTAACCAAAAGGCCTTCGCCCCACCACTCGGCACCTCGCTTAGGCTCGGTGTGCCCGTAATCCGACATTGATTTGGGGGGTAAACCGGCATCCCTGCCGGTTTACCCCCCAAATCAATGTCGAATTCCGGCCATCGTGGTTGACGGGGCGATTTCAGATCAAAAGCAAGGCCGCGGCGGCCTTAGAGCCGACCGGGTTCTCCGCTCCAACTCCGTCCAAATGTGGGAGGGGGCTTGCTCCCGATGAGGGTGTGTCAGTTGATGCGGCTGTGACTGACCCACTGCTATCGGGAGCAAGCCCCCTCCCACAGTTTGATCTCCATAGATCAGACAGATAGGTTCTAGCCTGCTGTTCTGCTGTTCTGCTGTCCTGCTGTCCCGCTTTTGCTCTGCTTTTGATCTGGCTCTTACATCCTTTTCGCTGACGAAGTCAGCGGTCTGTTGATCTGCGCTTTTGATTGTGATCTCAGGCGCCCCGTCAAACACGCTGGCCGAACGCAGGCTTGAATCCGTGGGTAACCCGGCAGGACGCCGGGTTAGCCGCGCTGGGCCATGGATGGCCCATCGCGGCGGCCCACGGATTCAAGCCGGAGTGCGGGCACACCGAGCCTAGGCGAGGTGCCGAGTGTTGGGGCGAAGGCCTTTTGCTTACTTTTGGGCCTTTCCAAAAGTGAGCCGCTGTAAGAGCGGAACCATAAGTAGCCGTTACCTAACCAACGGATATGTACTCAACTCAACCCCCCCCCGACTACCGGCTCTTGTAAGAAATTTCCCGCAGGAGTACAAATGTACTCCATGACGACCCTGACTCCCCGCCGCACCGCCATCCTGACCTTCATCCGCGACCGTATCGCGCAACAAGGCCAGCCCCCCAGCCTCGCCGAGATTGCCGAGGCGTTCGGCTTTGCCTCCCGCAGCGTCGCGCGCAAACACGTGGTGGCCCTGACCGAAGCCGGCTTCATTGAGGTCAACCCCAACCAGGCTCGCGGTATTCGCCTGCTCAACCAACCCATGCGTCCGGAGTGGCTGGACGTGCCCGTGCTCGGCCGAGTCGCCGCCGGCCTGCCCATCGGTGCTGACGCCGAAGTGCACAGTCGCCTGCAACTCGACCCAAGCACCTTCGCGAAAACCCCCGACTACCTGCTGCGGGTGCAGGGCGATTCGATGATCGAAGACGGCATCCTTGACGGCGATCTGGTAGGCGTACGCCGCAGTGCCGAGGCCTTGAACGGGCAGATCGTGGTGGCGCGCCTGGATGGCGAAGTCACCATCAAGCGTTTCGAACGCAGTGGCGACCGCGTGCGCCTGCTGCCGCGCAACCCCGCGTATCAACCTATTGTGGTGGGCCCTGATCAGGACCTGGCCATCGAAGGGGTGTTCTGCGGCCTGGTGAGGCAAGGCTGATGGGCGCCGTCGTTGCCCTGGACGCGCTGTTCAATGGCGGCCGCGTCTGGAAAGGCCGGCCGGCCGCGCCTCCCGCCAGTGTGCACCCCACCGGGCTGGCCGCGCTGGATGCGGTGCTGCCCAGCGGCGGCTGGCCTGAATCGGCTTTGAGTGAAATCCTCATGGCCAAGGAGGGCATCGGCGAACTGCAACTGGTGCTGCCCATCCTGGCGCGCCTGTCAAAGGCGGGGGAGCGCATTGTGTTGGTGGCGCCGCCGTATACGCCGTACCCCCATGCCTGGCAGAACGCCGGGGTGGATGTACGCCAGCTTTCAGTGATCCAGGCCGAGGAACGTGATGCGCTGTGGGCCGTGGAGCAGTGCCTGCGCTCCGGCAGTTGCGGCGCGGTGCTGTGCTGGCCGCGCAAGGCCGATGACCGGGCGCTGCGGCGCTTGCAGGTGGCAGCAGAAACCGGCCAGACCCTGGCGTTTGCCTGGCGCGCCTTGAGTGAGGGGGTCAATTCATCGCCTGCTGCCCTGCGTTTGGCGATCGATGCGAAACCCGCCCAAGTACGGGTGATCAAGTGCCGTGGCGGTTTGGCCCATCCGGCGCCGATTGCGTTGGCGGGGCACTGAGGTTGTCATGCGCTGGGTGTGTATTGTCTTCCCGCAATTGGCGCTGGACGGGGTGCAGCGTGTGCACCCCGAGCCCGACCAACCCCTCGCGCTGCTGGCCGGTACGCCACAGCGGCGCGTACTGCAAACCGTCAACGACGCCGCCCGCGCCTTGGGCCTGCGTCCAGGCCTTTCACTGACGGCGGCCCATGCCCTGGCCAAGACTTTTGCCAGCGCCGAATACGACCCCGTGGAAATCGAACGCTGGCAGCAGTTCCTGGCAGCCTGGGCCTATCGCTTCAGTTCCCAGGTCAGTGTGCATTACCCGCGTGCGTTGCTGTTTGAGATCGAATCGAGCCTGGGCCTGTTCGGTCCCTGGCCGCAGTTCGAAGCGCGCTTGCGCAAAGAATTGACCGAGCTGGGCTTTCGTCACCGCATCGTCGCCGCGCCCAACCCGGCGGCGGCGCGGGTGCTGGCCAATATTTACGACGGTCTGGCCATCGACGATGAGGCATTGATGCAGGCCCTCGCACCACTGCCCATCGACCGCGCCGGCCTTGAACCTCAGGCCGCTACCGCCTTGTCGCGCATGGGCCTGCGCACCCTGTCCCAGGTGCAGGCCTTGCCCCGGCACACCCTGGCACGGCGCTTTGATGCCGGCCTGCTCAAGCACCTGGATGCCTTGACCGGGCAACGCCCGCTGGCCCTTGGGTTTTACCAGCCGCCGGACCAGTTCGATGTGCGCATCGAATTGAATTTCGACGTGCAGTCCCACCAGGCGCTGCTGTTTCCACTGCGGCGCTTGACCGGTGATTTATCCGCCTTTCTCTGCGGACGCGACAGTGGCGTGCAGCGTTTTGACCTGCACCTGGAGCACGCCCAGTTGCCCGACAGTGTGATCAAGGTCGGCCTGCTCAGCGCCGAGCGCGAACCGGCGATGCTGTTCGAGCTGGCCCGTGGGCGCCTGGAGCAAGTGCAAGTCACGGCGCCGGTGCGCGGTTTTCGCCTGGTGGCCCAGGACTTGCCGGTGTTTGTGCCGCAGCGCCAGGACCTGTTCGACGACCGCCCGCAACAGACCCTGCCCTGGGAGCAATTGCGCGAACGCCTGCGCGCGCGCCTTGGGGATGAGGCGGTACAAGGCTTGCGTTTTCATGCCGACCATCGCCCCGAGTGCGCTTGGCAAGCAACGGCCGACAGTCGCACATGCCCGACCTTGAACAAGGTGCAACGCCCCGGTTGGCTGCTCAGGGAACCCACCTTGCTGACCGAGCAAGGTGTGCAGATTCTGATGGGCCCGGAACGTATCGAATCCGGCTGGTGGGACGGCGCCGATATCCGCCGTGACTATTACCTGATCCAGACCCGCGCCGGTCAGCAAGGCTGGGCCTACCGCAGCGTGGGGCAGGGCGATGGTTTGTGGCTGCAAGGCTGGTTTGCATGAACTACGCCGAGCTGCATTGCCTGTCCAATTTCAGTTTTCAGCGCGGCGCGTCCACCGCGCTGGAGTTGTTCGAGCGCGCCAAGCGCCAGGGCTACAGCGCCTTGGCGATCACTGATGAATGCACGTTGTCAGGCATCGTGCGTGCGTGGCAGGCGGCGAAGGCGGTGGAGTTACCGCTGATTATCGGCAGCGAAGTGCGCATCGAAAACGGCCCGAAACTGGTGCTGCTGGTAGAAAACCTCAGCGGTTACCAGCACCTGTGCCGCCTGATCACCCTGGCCAGGCGGCGTGCGGAAAAAGGCAGTTATCGCCTGCTGCACGAAGACTTCGACGCACCGCTCAACGGCCTGTTGGCGCTATGGGTCGCCGACGACAGCGACACCCAGGCCTCGATCCAATGGCTGCGCCGTACGTTTGCCGAGCGCCTGTGGCTGGCGGTGCACCTGCATTGCGGCCAGGACGATGCGCGCCATCTGGAGCAGCGCCTGCACCTGGCCGCCAACCTGAATATCCCGGCGGTGGCCTGTGGTGATGTGCACATGCACGCACGCGGTCGACGCGCCCTGCAAGACACCATGACCGCCATCCGTCATCACGTCCCGGTGGCCGAAGCCGGCACGCGCCTGCACCCCAATGGCGAGCGGCATCTGCGCGGCCTTGATGCCCTGGGCACGCTGTACCCCCATGCCTTGCTCGATGAAACCCTGGTCATCGCCCGCCGTTGCACCTTCGACCTCGGCCAGTTGCGTTATCACTACCCGCGCGAATTGGTGCCCGAGGGGCATGACGCCGAATCCTGGCTGCGCGCCGTCACCGAAGAAGGCATCGCCCTGCGTTGGCCTCACGGAATCGACGCCAAGACCATGCAGCAGATCAATCACGAACTGACATTGATCAGCAAACTGGGTTACGAAAGTTATTTCCTCACCGTGCACGATATTGTGCGCTTCGCCCGCAGCCGTTCGATCCTGTGCCAGGGCCGCGGGTCGGCGGCCAACTCGGCGGTGTGTTTTGCCTTGGGCATTACCGAGATCAACCCGAGCCTGACGAATATGCTGTTTGAGCGCTTCCTGTCAGAGGAGCGCAACGAGCCACCGGATATCGACGTGGACTTCGAGCACGAACGCCGCGAAGAAGTGCTGCAGTACGTTTTCCAGCGCTACGGCCGCACCCGCGCGGCGCTGACGGCGGTGGTCAGCAGCTACCACGCCGCCGGTGCGGTGCGCGATGTGGCCAAGGCCCTTGGGTTGCCGCCGGACCAGATCAACGCCCTGGCCGACTGCTGCGGGCGCTGGAGTGATGATGCGCCACCGCTGGAACGCCTGCGTGAAGGCGGCTTCGACCCGGACAGCCCGATCCTGCGCCGTGTGCTCACGCTCACCCAGCAACTGATCGGTTTTCCTCGGCACCTGTCCCAACATCCCGGCGGTTTCGTGATTTCCGAATACCCGCTGGACACTCTGGTGCCGGTGGAAAACGCGGCCATGGCCGAGCGCACCATTATCCAATGGGACAAGGACGATCTGGATGCCGTGGGCCTGCTCAAGGTGGATATCCTCGCCTTGGGCATGCTCAGTGCGATTCGCCGCTGTTTCGATTTGCTGCGCCGCCACCGCAACCTCGACCTGGCCCTGGCGACGATCCCCAAGGAAGACCCGGCCACCTACGCGATGATCAGCAAGGCCGACACCATTGGCGTATTTCAGATCGAGTCGCGGGCGCAGATGTCGATGCTGCCCCGGCTCAAGCCGCAGACGTTTTATGACCTTGTGATCGAGGTCGCTATTGTGCGACCCGGTCCGATCCAGGGAGGGATGGTGCATCCGTATCTGCGACGACGTAACAAGGAAGAAAAAACCACCTACCCGTCACCGGAACTTGAAAGCGTATTGAAGCGCACCCTGGGCATTCCGCTGTTCCAGGAGCAAGTGATGCAGATCGCCATGGTCGCCGCCGACTACAGCCCTGGCGAGGCCGACCAGTTGCGCCGCTCAATGGCCGCGTGGAAACGTCACGGCGGCCTGGAACCCCACCAGGACCGCTTGCGCACCGGCATGCTGAAAAACGGCTACACCGAGGAATTTGCCGCGCAGATTTTCGAGCAGATCAAGGGCTTTGGCAGCTATGGCTTTCCTGAGTCCCATGCGGCCAGTTTCGCCTTGCTGACTTACGCCAGTTGCTGGCTCAAATGCCACGAGCCGGCGGCATTCGCCTGCGCGTTGATCAACAGCTGGCCTATGGGTTTCTACAGCCCGGACCAGATACTGCAGGACGCACGGCGCCATCGCTTGCAGATTCGCCCGGTGGATGTGCAGGCCAGCGACTGGGATTGCAGCCTGGAACCCATTGACGGCCAGCAACCGGCGATCCGTATGGGCTTGCGCATGATCGCGGGGTTTCGTGAAGAGGATGGTCGGCGCATCGAGGCCGCCCGCCCTGGCACAGGTTTCAGTGACATTGCTGATCTGGACCAGCGCGCCGGTCTGGACGCCCGTGCCCAGGCGTTGCTGGCCGACGCCGGCGCCCTGCGTGCCCTGGCTGGAAACCGGCACCAAGCCCGCTGGGACGTGGCGGGGGTGCACAAACAATTGGGGCTGTTCGCCGGGCTGCCCAGCCCCGACGAAGCCGTGGTCGCGTTACCCGCACCGACGGTCGGCGAGGACTTGCAGGCTGATTACGCCACCGTCGGCACCACTCTCGGCCCGCACCCGCTGGCGTTGTTGCGCGATGAGCTGCGCAAGCGGCGTTGTCGCAGCTCCCGCGAGCTGATGGCGGTGGAGCATGGGCGTAATGTGAGTGTCGCGGGGTTGGTCACGGGGCGGCAACGTCCGGGCACGGCCAGCGGTGTGACCTTTGTCACCTTGGAAGATGAGTTCGGCAATCTCAATGTGGTGGTCTGGCGCGACCTGGCCGAACGTCAGCGCCAGGCGCTGGTGGGGTCGCGCTTGCTCAAGGTAGACGGGCGCTGGGAGGCGGTCGGCGAGGTGCGCCACCTGATCGCCGGGCGGCTCACCGACCTCACGCCGTTGCTGGAAGGCATGTCTGTGCGCAGCCGGGATTTCCACTGAGGTGACCCCAAATTAATACCAGATGAAACCATCTGCTCCGTGTAAGCTCCAAAAATGGCGACTGTCTTCTCTTTTGCACTGAGCCGAACGATGCAATTTTTATCCAACCCCCACGGCTGTGAAGGTTGGGCCGGTGAAATGGCCCAGCGCATTCGCGCGTTCGATTGGTCGGCCACGGACCTCGGTCCCATTAACCAGTGGTCCACCAGCCTGGTCTGTAACGTGCAGATGATGCTCGCATCGCCGATGCCGATGGTGATGTTGTGGGGGCGGGCCGGGTACATGATTTACAACGACAGTTACTCGGTCTTTGCCGGCGGCCGCCACCCGTCTTTGCTGGGGGCTCCGGTGGAGTTGGGTTGGCCGGAGGTGGCGGATTTCAATCGCCATGTGGTGGACACCTGTCTGGCCGGCGGCACTCTGTCCTTCAACAACAAAGACCTGGTGCTGCTGCGCAATGGCCAGCCGGAAACCGTGTGGCTGGATTTGTATTACAGCCCCGTCGCCGGCGACAACCAGCAACCGGCCGGCGTGTTGGCGATTGTGGTCGATACCACCGAACTGGTGAAGTCCGAACAGGTGCGCCAGGAACTCACCCATAACCTCGAACAACGGGTGGCCGCTGAAGTGCAGGCGCGCTCCAGTGCCGAGGACCAGTTGCGCCAATCGCAAAAACTCGAAGCCATCGGCGGCCTCACCGGCGGCGTGGCCCATGACTTCAATAACCTGTTGCAAGTGATCGCCGGCAATCTGCACTTGCTGGCCCGCCATGAGCCAGACAATGCCCAGGTGCAGCGCCGCGTCAACGCGGCCATCGCGGCAGTGGAGCGCGGGGCCAAGCTGTCGGCGCAACTGCTGGCCTTTGCCCGCCGCCAGCCGTTGTCGCCGGCGGTGTACAACCCGCAACGCATCTATGCCGGCCTTGGCGAACTGTTGCAGCGCGCACTGGGAGAAACCATTCATATCGATGTGCAGTTGCCCCAGGATTCCTGGAGCATCAACGTCGACCGTAACCAGTTGGAAAATGCGTTGCTCAACCTGGCGATCAATGCCCGCGACGCCATGAAAGGTGAGGGGGTGATCCGCATCAGCGGCGAAAACATCATCCTTAACCCCGGCGATTGCATCGGCAAGAGCGTCAGTCCCGGAGAATATGTGCGCCTGGCGGTCACCGACACCGGGGTGGGCATGCCACCTGGGATCCAGGCCAGGGTGTTCGAACCGTTCTTCACCACCAAGCGCGACGGTCACGGTACCGGCCTGGGCTTGAGCATGGTGTTCGGCTTTGTGCGTCAAAGTGGCGGGCATGTCGAGGTCAGCAGCGAAGAAGGCCAGGGCACCGTGGTGCAGTTGTACTTCCCGCGCAGCCTGGGCGAGGAGTGCCTTGAGGCGTCAGACGAGCCCGTTGCGTCCGTAGGAGGCCAGGAAACGATCCTGGTGGTCGAAGACAATGAAGGCGTGCGCCTGACGGTGGTGGACGTGCTCGAACAGTCGGGCTACACCGTGATCACCGCCGAGGACGGCGACCAGGCCATGTCGAAGCTTAAAGCTGGCCTGCAACCCGAGTTGATTTTTACCGACGTGGTCATGCCCGGCCGCCTTAAAAGCACCGACCTGGCCGCCTGGGCCCGTGCACAAACCCCTCCCGTGCCGGTGCTGTTCACTTCCGGTCACACCCGCGACATCCTCTCCAGCAACCACCTGCTGAGCCCCGACATTCATCTGCTGAGCAAGCCCTACAGCCCCGAAGCCCTGACGCTACGGGTGCGCAGCGTGCTCACCGCACGATAAGGTTGACCATGACTTCACAGCGCAACATCCCTGCGATCACTGCCCAACGCCCAGGCTTTGTCAGGGTGCGCGGCGCCCGCGAGCACAACCTGCAAAACGTCGACGTGGATATTCCCCGGGATGCCCTGGTGGTGTTTACCGGCGTGTCGGGTTCGGGCAAGTCGTCCCTGGCGTTTTCCACGGTGTATGCCGAGGCCCAGCGGCGCTACTTCGAATCGGTGGCGCCTTACGCGCGGCGCCTGATCGACCAGGTTGGCGTGCCCGACGTGGACAGCATCGAAGGCCTGCCGCCCGCCGTGGCCCTGCAACAGCAGCGTGGCACGCCCAGCGCGCGATCTTCGGTGGGCAGCGTCACCACGTTATCGAGCCTGATCCGCATGCTCTATTCCCGCGCCGGCAGCTACCCTGCGGGGCAAGCGATGCTGTATGCCGAGGACTTTTCGCCGAATCTGCCCCAGGGTGCGTGCCCGCAATGTCATGGCCTGGGCCGCGTGTATGAAGTGACCGAGGCGCTGATGGTGCCCGACCCTTCGCTGAGCATTCGCCAGCGCGCGGTGGCCTCCTGGCCGTTGGCGTGGCAGGGCCAGAACCTGCGCGACATTCTGGTGACCTTGGGCTATGACGTGGATATCCCATGGCGCGACCTGCCGAAAAAGCAGCGCGACTGGATCCTGTTCACCGAAGAAACCCCCACTGTGCCGGTGTATGCCGGTTTCACCCCGGAGCAAACCCGCGAGGCGTTGAAGCGCAAGCTGGAGCCTAGTTACCAGGGCACGTTCAGCGGCGCGCGGCGCTACATCCTGCACACCTTCAGCCACACCCAAAGCGCGCTGATGAAAAAGCGCGTGTCGCAGTTCATGCAGGGCAGCGCCTGCCCGCTGTGTGAAGGCAAGCGGCTGACCAAGGCGGCGCTCTCGGTGAAGTTTGCCGGGGTGGATATTGGCGAGTTGTCGCAGCTGTCGTTGTCGCAGCTGGCCGAACTGCTGCGGCCGGTGGCGGCGGGGCAGGACACGATGAAGCTCTCGGTGGAGAAGCGCCTGGCTGCGCAGCGTATCGCCCAGGACTTGCTGGAGCGGGTCAGCACCTTGATCGAATTGGGCCTGGGCTATCTGTCCCTGGAGCGCAGCACACCGACCTTGTCGTCCGGGGAGTTGCAACGTTTACGCTTGGCCACGCAATTGGGCTCGCAATTGTTTGGAGTGATCTATGTGCTGGATGAGCCTTCGGCGGGCTTGCATCCGGCGGATGGCGAGGCTTTGTTCACCGCGCTTGAGCGCTTGAAGGCCGCCGGTAATTCGTTGTTTGTGGTGGAGCACGACTTGGAAACCATGCGCCGCGCCGACTGGTTGATCGACGTAGGCCCGGCCGCTGGCGAGCATGGCGGGCAAGTGCTGTACAGCGGGCCACCTGCTGGGTTGGCTGACGTAGAGGCGTCGCAGACCCGTGAGTATTTGTTCGCCGAGCGGCGTACATCAAATCCCTCTCGCCGCGAACCCAGTGGTTGGTTGAAGTTGGAGGGCGTGACGCGCAATAACCTCAATGGTCTGAACGTGGATTTTCCCTTGGGCTGCTTCACCTCAGTGACCGGCATTTCCGGCTCGGGCAAGTCCAGCCTGGTCAGCCAGGCGCTGCTGGAATTGGTGGGCAGTGGCCTTGGGCGTGTGGTGGAGAACGACGAAGAGCCGAGCCTGGAAGATGAGACGCCGCAAACCAGTGGCGGGCGCATCAGCGCCGGGCTGGAACAGATCCGACGCCTGGTGCAGGTGGATCAGAAACCCATCGGCCGTACGCCACGTTCCAACCTGGCGACCTACACCGGGCTGTTCGACAACGTGCGC
Organism: Pseudomonas sp. RIT357; assembly: GCF_000632245.1. Lineage (NCBI taxonomy): Bacteria > Pseudomonadati > Pseudomonadota > Gammaproteobacteria > Pseudomonadales > Pseudomonadaceae > Pseudomonas > Pseudomonas sp. RIT357. Next base: position 89,616 of record NZ_JFYX01000013.1, on the reverse strand, counting down.
AAACTGTTCGCCGCCACGCCTGCGGCAAAGAAGCGCCATTACGATGCGGGCCAGTTCTCCTTCAACGTCGCCAAGGGCCGTTGCCCGAACTGCGAGGGCGAGGGCTTTGTCAGCGTCGAGTTGTTGTTTATGCCGAGTGTGTACGCCCCGTGTCCGACCTGCCACGGCGCGCGCTACAACCCCGAGACCTTGGCGATCAAATGGCAAGGCTTGAGCATCGCTCAGGTGCTCGGGCTGACCGTCGAGCAGGCAGTCGAGGTCTTTGCCGAGCAGCCAGGGGTACTGCGCTCGTTGCAGGTGCTGCGGGATATCGGCCTGGGTTATCTGCGACTGGGTCAACCGGCTACCGAACTGTCCGGGGGGGAAGCGCAGCGGATCAAATTGGCCACCGAGCTGCAACGCAATGCCCGTGGGTCGACCTTGTATGTGTTAGATGAGCCAACGACCGGGCTGCATCCGCGGGATGTGGATCGCCTGCTCAGCCAGCTCAATCACTTGGTGGATGCAGGGCACACGGTGGTGGTGGTCGAGCATGAAATGCGTGTGGTGGCCCAGAGTGACTGGGTGATCGATATCGGTCCGGGGGCAGGGGATTTGGGCGGGCAAGTGGTGGCCAGCGGTACGCCGCAAAAAGTTGCCAAGAGCAAGAAAAGCCGGACTGCGCCCTTCCTGGCCCGAGCGTTGATCTAACAGTTAAACAGGTCCACATGTGGGAGGGGGCTTGCCCCCGATAGCGGTGGGTCAGTCACCCCATCAAGTGCCTGACAGATAGCTATCGGGGGCAAGCCCCCTCCCACAGAGTGATCAGTGTCTGGTCAGTTGGATTTGTGCCTTGGCCTGCTTCACCACATGCTCCACCGTAAACCCAAACTTCTCCTGCAACTTCGCCAACGGCGCCGAAGCCCCGAAGCTGCTCATCACCACCTTGGCGCCGGTTTGCCCGACATAGCGGTCCCACCCCAAAGGCCCGGCCTGTTCCACCACCACACGTGCCGTCACCGCTGGCGGCAACACACTGTCGCGATAGGCCTGGTCCTGTTCTTCAAACAACTCCCAGCTCGGCATCGAGACGACTTGTGCGGCAATCCCTTCGCCCTTGAGCTGTTCATAGGCCGCCACCGCCAGGCTGACTTCGCTGCCGGTACCGATCAAAATTACCTGGGGTTTATCCGCCCCCGCCAACACATAAGCGCCTTTGGCTGCACCGGTCGCCGCTGCGTATTGCGTGCGATCCAGAGTCGGCAGGGGCTGGCGTGACAGCACCACACAGCTCGGCCGATGGGTTTGCGCCAGCGCAACTTTCCACAGCTCCAGGGTTTCGTTGGCGTCGCCAGGGCGAAGGGTCAGCAACCCTGGGGTGGCGCGCAACTGCGTCAGGTGCTCAATGGGCTGGTGCGTCGGCCCATCTTCACCCACGCCGATGGAGTCGTGGGTAAACACGAACACCACCGGCAACTCCATGATCGCCGCCAGACGGATCGGCGGTTTCATGTAGTCGCTGAATACCAGAAAGGTCGAGGTGTACGGCCGCAAATACGACAGCGCCATGCCATTGGCAATGGCGCCCATGGCGTGTTCGCGAATACCGAAATGCAGGTTGCGCCCGCTGTAGTCATCGGCGCTGAAGCGCCCGGCACCGTCGAAGGTGAGGTTGGTTTTGGTCGAAGGCGACAAGTCCGCCGAGCCGCCGAGCAGCCAGGGGATTTGCTGGGCGAAGGCATTCAGTACCTCGCCACCCGCCGCGCGGCTGGCGACGCCCTTGGCATCGGCGGCAAAGTCGGGCAGGTCAGCCTGCCAGTGCTCGGGCATCTCCCCGGCGCGCATCCGCCGTAGTTCATCGGCCAATTGAGGGTCGAGACGGGCCAGGGTCTGGTTCCATTGCTGGTACAGCGGTTCGGCGCGGGCGTGCAGGGCGTCGCGCAAGAGCGTGCGCGCCTCATCGGGCACCAGGAAGCTGGAATCCTGCGGCCAACCATACGCAGCTTTGGTCAGGCGGATTTCGTCCTCACCCAACGGCTCGCCATGGGCGGCGGCGGTGTTGTGCTTGTGGGGCGAACCGTAGCCGATCACGCTGTCGACCACGATCAGCGTCGGCGCGCCGGTATTCGCCTGAAAGGTCTCCAGGGCTGCGCTCAGTGCCTGCAAGTCGTTAGCATCGGTGACGTGCAAGGTGTGCCAGCCATAGGCCTGGAAACGCTTGATCACGTCTTCGCTGAAGGCAAGCTCAGTGTGGCCTTCGATGCTGATGGTGTTGTTGTCGTAGATCCAGCACAGGTTATCCAGTTTCAAATGGCCGGCCATCGACGCCGCTTCGCTGCTGATGCCCTCCATCATGTCGCCGTCGCCACACAGGGTGTAGACGTTGTAATCGAACAGCACATGGTCGTCATGGTTAAAGCGCTCAGCCAGCCAACGCTCGGCCATCGCCATGCCCACGCTGTTGGCGCAGCCCTGGCCAAGGGGGCCTGTGGTGGTTTCCACGCCTGTGGTCATGCGGTATTCCGGATGCCCCGGCGTCTTGGAGTCGGCCTGACGGAATTGCTTGATATCGTCCAGGCTGATCGCCGGGTGCCCGGTGCGCTTGCCATGGGCATCAATTTCTTTCACACCGGCCAAGTGCAGCAGCGAATACAACAGCATGGATGCATGCCCCACTGACAACACAAATCGGTCACGGTTGGGCCAGTCGGGATGCTCGGGGTGATAGCGCAGAAACCGGCTCCACAGCGTGTATCCCACCGGCGCCAGGCCCATGGGCGTGCCCGGATGGCCTGAGTTGGCCTTCTGCACGGCGTCCATCGCCAGGGTGCGCAGGGTGTTGATGCATAGGGTGTCGACAGTGGTTGCGGCGTTAGTCATGAAACCGGTCTCCCTCAAGTGACGATCTACTGTGGAGGGCCGGGCGCCGCGAAGGTTTGATCCCATTGCCGTTGCCGCGACGAACGGGGACGTATTGACTTCAAACATGACAAGACCCTTTGCAATGGTCTAGCTTCAAGGGCGTAGGCCATTGATCAACTTGCGGAGGTACGTCATGCCAGTGAAACACGACCTGTATCAGGATTTGGGTTTGAGCAAGGAAGTCGTTCACGAACGCAGGGCGAGCGATAAACGGCTGGACTCGCTGCTCACCCAATACGACGCTGCCGACGGCGAGGTGCTCCGGGCGGAATCAGAAAAGGCCGACGACACGGTGGTGGAGGTGTTGAAGAAGAAACGCCTGCTGATCAAGGACGAAATCGCAGGGCGCCTCGACGCCTGAAACGCGGCAAGGTTTGTTCAGATTTGACTGAGGGACATCGTGGGAATCACTCCTTATGATGCGCCCCGTCCGCCCGGCTCTGGGGACGTTTTGCGGCGCAAGGATTGTGCTGTCGAGCCGGGTGGACGCTGTCTTTCAAGCCAGCAGCGCTTCAGTGCATGCATCGATCGAGCGCTGTTGGGTCTCGCTGTACAGCTGCAATTCATCGATGGTCTTGCGCCCCAACGCCTTTTCGAATTCCGCCTGGTTTGAATTGGCGGCGTAATGACTCTGTGCCGCATCCCCCAAATTCGACTGGAAAATCCCCGCCGCACTCACCGGCAGAAAATCCTCATACACCAACGGCTCTACATCCACATGACCGGCGGCGATCAGTGCTTGCAATGTGCGTGGTTGATCGGCTTGGCCGCGTGCCGCCAGGCCTTGTTCCGTGGCGAAGTAGCGGAAGTACGCCAGGCCTTGTTCGCGCATCTGCCCGTGGTTGTCGGGGAAGGCCTGGAAGTGTTGTTCCATCAAGTGCATGTAGCGCGCGGCGTTGGATTCGTTGGGGAACGCGCCCAGTTCGTCGCGGGCGGCGTTCAGCAGTTGGTCGTAGAGGGTGCGGCCTTTGGGCGTGAGGGCGACGCCACGCTGTTCGATTTCACCGAAGCGGGCGCTGTGGCTGCCTTGGGCGTCGGTGAAGGCGATGGCTTCGTCGAGGGCCTTGAAGCTGGTCTGGCGCAGCAGGATCGGGCACTGGCGGCGCGGTGGGCCTTCGATCACGGCCTTGGGGGTTATGCCCTTGGCGGGCATGGCGGTCTGTACCTGATCAATGTCCAGGGTGCGCGGGGTGAGGTGGTTGATGTGCGGCCCCTTGAAGGCCACCACATCGGCGATCAGGCGGTGCTGGTCACTGAGTTGCTGGTACTGCGCGGCGGTAACGGTGGCGGTGTGGTGCCAGCGGAAGGTTTCCAGGGCCTGGCGGATGAATTCGGCGGCCTCGTCGGCGTTGAGGCCGCCGTTTGTTTCCGCTTTTGCGATAAGCGCCAAGGCGCCGGGGGTGAAGATCGAGCGCTTTGCCAATGCAGTTTCGGCGAAGGCGCGAAGTTCGGCATTCTCGATCAATTCCAGGCGCAGCAGGGAGGTGAACACCCGAAACGGGCTGGCTTGCAGCGCGTGTTCATGCACCGCGCGAAATGCTGTGGAATGCACCGGCACGCCCGCTGGCGTGAGGTCGTAGTAGCCCACGGGCTGCATGCCCATCACCGCAAACAGTCGGCTGATTGTGGCCAATTCCGCTGCTGTGCCCAAGCGAATGGCGCCGTGGCGTTCCATGTCCAGACGCTGGATTTCGCCGGTGCGTTGCAGCTGTTGCGCCAGGCTCGGTTCGCTGTCGAGCACGCGGCTATTGGTCTCGGCCACCAACTCCATCAGCGCGCCATACAGGGGAACTTCATCTCGGTACATATCGGACATGGCCTTGGAAAACCCCTTGCGGATCTCGTCTGGGCTGACATGTGCGGTACTGGGCATAGAAAAATTCCTGATGACGGTGGAGAGGGTGATGGTCTTTTACTGGATTTTGTTGGGCCCCAGGTGCGCTTGCAAACGAAGATTCCTCTGGACTTCATTCTGCAAATGAATGAACGGCATTCTCTTCCAAGTCTTCATGTGCACGCGGGTGTGGATGGGCTCTACACTGCTCCTCACCTTGTCGGCGATGGAGGACCCAATGACGGCCACGCCCGTAACGCAAACGATTGAAGGCCAACGCCTGGCCACTGAAGACGCCGAGCGCTGGCGCGAATGGGGCCCATACCTGAGTGAACGCCAATGGGGCACCGTGCGTGAAGACTACAGCGCCGATGGCGATGCCTGGCGCTACTTTCCCCATGAACACGCGCGCAGCCGCGCCTACCGTTGGGGTGAGGACGGCCTGGCCGGTTTCAGCGACAAGGCGCAACGCTGGTGCCTCGGGCTGGCGCTGTGGAACGAGCGCGATGCGATCCTCAAGGAGCGGTTGTTCGGTCTCAACAACGCCGAGGGCAACCATGGCGAGGACGTCAAGGAACTGTACTTTTTCGTCGATGGCGTACCGAGTCATGCCTACATGCGCATGCTCTACAAATACCCCCATGCCGCCTTTCCCTATGCTGACCTGATCACCGAGAACGCCCGTCGCGGGCTGGGTGATGCCGAGTATGAAATCCTCGATACCGGCGTGTTTGAGGACAACCGCTATTGCGATGTCAGCGTCGAGTACGCCAAGCAGCAGCCTGACGATATTTTCATGCGAGTCACGGTGCATAACCGCTCGGAGCAGCCGACGCGTTTGCAGGTAATGCCTCAACTGTGGGCGCGTAACGACTGGAGCTGGACCTTTGATGCGCCCAAGCCGCAGTTGCGGCTGGACGGCGAGCAGGTGTTGGCCCGTCATCATGAATTGCCGGATCGTTATCTGAGTGCCTGGGGCCAGGATGGCTTGGAATGGTTGTTCTGCGAAAACGAAAGCAATGTCGTCAAGCTGGACGGGCAGGTGGCACCGGGCCCGTTCAAGGATGGCATCAACGATTACGTGGTCAGTGGCGCTCAATCGGCGATTCGCCGGGACACCGGTACCAAGGTTGCCGCGCGGTTCATCCTTGAACTGGCAGGGCAGGAAAGCAAAACCTTGTACCTGCGCTTTTCCGCCGTGGATGCGCCCCCGGCCAACGCCCGTAAATTATTCGAGCAACGTCGTCAGGAAGCCGATGACTTCTATGCGGCCCTGCAACAGGGCATTGGCGATGCGGACGCGCGCAATGTGCAGCGCCAAGCCCTGGCCGGCTTGTTGTGGTCCAAGCAGCTCTACTATTTCGACGTGAACCAATGGCTCGATGGTGACCCAGCCCAGCCCGCGCCGCCGACTGAGCGCCTGCATATCCGCAATACCCATTGGCGGCACCTGTCCAACTTCGACATCCTTTCCATGCCCGACACCTGGGAATACCCGTGGTATGCCTCGTGGGACCAGGGCTTTCAGGCAGTGGCGATGGCGCTGATCGATCCGGGTTACGCCAAGCAACAGTTGTTACTGCTGGTGAAGGATCGCTTCATGCATCCCAACGGCCAACTGCCGGCTTATGAATGGCGCTTCGATGATGCGAACCCGCCGGTGCATGCCTGGGCCAGTTGGCGGGTGTACCAGCAGGACAAGGCGTTGACCGGTGTAGGCGACATGGGTTTTCTAGAGCGGATTTTCCATAAGCTGCTGCTGAATTTTTCCTGGTGGGTCAACCGCAAGGACGCCGAGGGCCGCAACCTGTTCCAGGGCGGTTTTCTCGGGCTGGATAACATTGCGTTGTTTGACCGTTCGGCGGCATTGCCGCCGGGGTATCAGTTGGACCAGGCCGACGGCACCGCGTGGGTTGCCGCGTATGCCCTGGACCTGATGCGCATCGCCCTGGAACTGGCCAGGCGCAATGCCGTGTACGTGGATATTGCGGTGAAGTTTTTCGAACATTTCCTGTATATCGCCGGTGCCATTAACCGGGTCGATGACAGTGCCGAAGGTTTGTGGGATGAGCAGGACCTGTTCTTCTACGACGTGCTGCACAGCCCCGATGGGCAGAACGAGCCGGTACGTTTGCGCTCCATCGTCGGCCTGATGCCGTTGTTCGCCGTGCTGGTGCTGGAGCAGCGCGAGCATGAAGGCCTGGAGGGTTTGCGCGAACGGTTGCTGGGCTTTATGAAACACCGGCCGGACTTGGCTAAATTGGTCTCACGCTGGAACGAGCCGGGGCAGGGCAATCGCTTGTTGCTGGCGTTGTTGCGGGGCGAACGCACAAAGGACCTGCTTCGGCGCATGTTGGAGGACAGTGAGTTCCTCTCTGCGTTTGGCGTGCGCTCGCTGTCCAAAGCCTTCGCTGAGCAGCCCCTGGCGCTGAAGATGAACGGCGACACCCTCAGCGCGCGTTACCAGCCTGGCGAGTCCGACTCACGATTGTATGGCGGCAACTCGAATTGGCGGGGGCCCGTGTGGATGCCTGTCAACTACATGCTGATTGAATCGCTGCGTGAATTTCATCGGTACTACGCGGATAACTTCTCGGTGGAGTACCCAACGGGCAGCGGGTATCTGTCATCCCTGGAGGAAGTGGCTGAAGGCCTCAGCCAGCGGCTGACCGGGCTGTTTCTAAGGGATGACAATGGATGTAGGCCATCGATGGCGGGGTATTCGCAGTTGGAAGCGGACCCGCTCAGCCGTGATCTGGTGTTGTTCCATGAGTATTTTCACGGGGAAACCGGGCGCGGGTTGGGGGCGTCTCATCAGACGGGGTGGAGTGCGTTGGTGGCGTTGCTGCTGCAACCGAAGGTCTGAGTTGCACTGCTGAGCTGCCGCCTCGGACCTTGATTGATCCCAGGTTAGTTGGCAAAAAAAATCCCGCCTGGAGAGGCGGGATCGAGATGCAAGCTTGCCTGTGAATCAGGAAGGGAACAGCTCACTCAGTTTCATCGCCAGCATCATGTCGCCTTCAGTGCGCAGTTTGCCGCCCATGAAGGCCTGCATGCCGTCAGTCGAACCGTCGACGATGCCTTCCAGGGTCGCGCTGTCCATGACCAGGGTCACTTGTGCGTCCGGGTTTTCACCTTCATGCAGTTCGCAGGTTTTGTCTTTGACGACCAGGGAAAAGTTCTTGGTGTCATCGATACGGAAACCGAACACCAGGTCCAAGCCGTCGGCAGCGCTTGGGTTGAATTTGGCTTTCATTGCTTCTACAGCTTTGGCTACGTCAGTCATGGTTTCGATCCTTTTGGGTGGAGTCCAGTGACCTTGGGGTCACGGTTGGCCGCACTTCATCGGAAGGTGATGAGTTGCGGCGCCTTCAACAGTTGCAAGTGGCTATGACTGTTGAAGGAAGCCAGTGCCACCTCGCGACCGCGGAATTTCAGCTGGTTGAGCGAGGTGTTAACAATTTGCCAGTTCAGTTCGAAAGCCTGTGTAGCAGGCATTCGGGTAATCAGGTGGAGCAGGGCGGTGATGGTGCCGCCGGAGGTGAACACGGCGATTTTCTGTGTGTTGTCTGCGGCATCGAGAATGCGTTGCAAGCCACCCTGAACGCGCTCGACAAACCCCAGCCAGCTTTCCAGTCCCGGCGTGTCATAAGTGCCGGCCAACCAGCGTTCGATGATCAGGGCGAAGATGCGTTGGAATTCGCTGCGGTTCTGCGCGGCATTGCGCAGGATGTCCAGGGCGTCGGGTTCGGTGGTGAGCAGGTCGGGGAGCAGGGCGCGGATGATAGCTTCAGCATCGAATTCGTTGAAGGCGCTGTCGGTTTCCAAGACCGGAACCGGCAGGCCAAGGGCGCGGTATTGATCGAAGGCAGCCGTGGCGGTGTGCTGCTGACGGCGCAGATCGCCTGCCACGCAGCGGTCGAACACGATGCCCATGTCCGCCAGGTGGCGACCGAGCACTTGTGCCTGCTCCACACCAACGGGCGACAGGACGTCATAGTCGTCTGCACCGAAGGAGGCCTGGCCATGTCGAATCAGATAGATGCTGCCCACGTCCGTTTTCCCGGTACGTTGAAAGTCTGGCGAGGTTATGGGGATGCCAGGGAGCTGTCAATGAAAAAACATACGCTTGTTTTAAAAGCTCCTTAGAGGCCTTGGCTGCCGACGGTTTGATCACTGGCCCGAATGCGGTGCCATCGGTATGCTTGGGCAATCCGCGCCTGGCGCACTGCTCTTGTAAATGCACTTGTAAGGAGTCACATGGATTTTTTGGCCGAATATGCCAGCTTCCTGGCGAAGACTGTCACCCTGGTGGTCGCTATTCTGATGGTACTGATCAGCTTCGCCGCACTGCGCAGTAAAGGTCGTCGCAAATCCGCCGGCCAACTGCAGGTCAGCAAGCTCAATGATTTCTACAAGGGCCTGCGCGAGCGCCTGGAGTCGAGCCTGCTCGACAAGGACCAGCTCAAAGTCCTGCGCAAGTCCGAAAGCAAAACTGAAAAGAAGAACAGCAAGAAAAAACCCGAGGCCAAGCCACGGGTGTTCGTGCTGGATTTCGACGGTGACATCAAGGCCTCGGCGACCGAGAGCCTGCGCCATGAAATCACCGCATTGCTGAGCTTGGCCACGCCCAAGGACGAAGTGGTGCTGCGTCTGGAAAGTGGTGGTGGCATGGTGCACAGCTACGGCTTGGCCTCGTCACAATTGGCGCGTATCCGCCAGGCGGGCGTGCCATTGACCGTGTGCATCGACAAGGTCGCGGCCAGCGGCGGTTACATGATGGCGTGCATCGGCGAGAAGATCATCAGCGCGCCGTTTGCCATCCTGGGCTCCATCGGCGTCGTGGCGCAGTTGCCCAACGTCAATCGCCTGCTCAAAAAACACGATATCGACTTTGAAGTGCTGACCGCCGGCGAATACAAACGCACCCTCACCGTGTTTGGCGAAAACACCGAAAAGGGCCGCGAGAAGTTTCAGGAAGACCTGGATATCACTCATCAACTGTTCAAGAACTTCGTGTCGCGGTATCGCCCGCAGTTGGCGATTGATGACGTGGCCACGGGTGAAGTGTGGCTCGGCGTTGCAGCTCTCGACAAACAGTTGGTCGACGAGCTGCAAACCAGCGACGAATACCTGGCCACCAAGGCCAAGACCGCCGAGGTGTTCCACCTGCACTATGCCGAGCGCAAAAGCCTGCAAGAGCGCGTGGGCCTGGCGGCCAGCGGTTCGGTGGACCGGGTGCTGCTGACCTGGTGGAGCCGGTTGACCCAGCAGCGGTTCTGGTAACCCCACCTTCAGAATGCATGGGGTCCCCTGTGGGAGGGAGCAAGCCACCTCCCACAGGGGCATGGGTTTCAAAGACAGGTTTTGTAATAGTTTTGCGTTGTGGGAAACTTGCTTTTCGCCTGTAGGATTCAAGTCCTTTTTGTTATTTCAGGATTTGCATGAACACCCTCTCGGAGCCCCCCAGTCGTCTTTCCCCAAGACATCCGCTGCTGCCGTTCCCGCTGAAACATCCCGTATTCCGACTGCTAACCTTGTTCCGGTCCACTGACCGCGCTTTGCCGTGTCCGGCATTCTGAAACCTAGATAGAGATTTATATAAATGGAATGGTTAGCGGATCCAACGGCCTGGCTCGGCCTGTTGACCTTGATTGTGCTGGAACTGGTGCTGGGTATCGACAACCTGGTGTTTATCGCGATCCTGGCGGACAAGTTGCCACCGGAGCAGCGTGACCGTGCGCGGTTGATCGGTTTGTCCCTGGCATTGCTGATGCGCCTTGGCCTGCTGGCGAGTATTTCGTGGTTGGTGACCCTTACCCAGCCGCTGTTCGAGGTGTTCGACAAGAGTTTCTCCGGCCGTGACCTGATCATGCTGTTCGGTGGTGTATTCCTGCTGTTCAAGGCCACCATGGAATTGCACGAGCGCCTTGAAGGGCATGTGGCTCAGCGCACGGGCAACGTGGCGTATGCGATGTTCTGGCCGATCGTGGCGCAGATCGTGGTGCTTGATGCGGTGTTCTCCCTGGATGCGGTGATTACCGCCGTGGGCATGGTGGATGAACTGGCGGTGATGATGATCGCGGTGATCATTTCCATCGGCCTGATGATCGTGGCGAGCAAGCCGCTGACGCGCTTCGTGAACGCCCACCCCACAGTGATCATGCTGTGCCTGGGCTTCCTGATGATGATTGGTTTTGCGCTGACCGCCGAAGGCCTGGGTTTCCATATTCCGAAGGGTTACCTGTACGCAGCCATTGGCTTCTCGATCCTGATCGAAGTGTTCAACCAGATTGCCCGCGCCCGTCGCAAGAAATCGGCGCAGGGCGTGTTGCCGGTGCGCGAGCGTACTGCCCATGCGGTGATGCGCTTGCTCGGCGGTCGCAGCCTGGCGGTAGAAGAGGTGGGCGAAGACGTGGCCGACTTGCTGGGCGAGACAGATGCCAATCAGGGCCCGCTGTTTGATCGACGTGAACGCGTGATGATCAGTGGCGTGCTGCAACTGGCCGAGCGGCCGATTCGTACCTTGATGACGCCGCGGGCCAAGGTCGACTTTATCGACCTGGCGGACGATGCCGACACGATTCGCCTGAAACTGATGCATTCGTCCTACTCTCGCCTGCCGTTGATCCGCAACGGCGTGGTGGATGAGCCGTTGGGCTTCGTGCATAAAAAGGAACTGCTCAAGGAATACCTGGCCGGCAACGAGCCGAACCTGGAGCACCTGGCGCGTCGAGCGATCAACCTGCTGGAGAGTTTTTCGATCCTCAACGCCCTGGAACAGATGCGTCAGGAATCGACCCACATCGCCTTCGTGATCAACGAATTCGGCGACTTCATGGGCGTGTTGAGCATGACCGACATTCTCGAGTCCATCGCCGGTGAATTGCCGGATGCCAGTGAGATCGAAGGGCCGGATATTGTCGAAGAGGGCGACGGCTTCCGTGCCAATGGCGCCTTGAACCTGACCCAGATTCGTCAGCGTACCGGCTTCAAGGTTGTCGCGACGGAGGATTACCAGACTCTGGCCGGGTTGGTGATGAGCCTGCTCGACCGCCTGCCCGTGGTGGGCGATAGCCTGGAGCATGAGGGCTGGCGCTTGACGGTGGCTGCGGTCGAGGAGCGGCGGGTGACGCAGGTGGTTTTGCGCGCTTGTGGGGGGCATAGAGCATGAATGCGTTTTCGATCGTCTGCACTTGTTCGTCCTCGGGGCCGAACCCTCTGAACGTCTGCATCAGTGTGCCGTTGAGATAAATCAGCAGCGTTGGGGTACCCGTAACCTTCGGGTGCCTCGGGGTTTTCGCGCAATCAAGTACCAGGCTCACCACTGAGCTGTACTTGCGGGCAATCCTCTGGAACAGCGGCCCGGAAATCGCGCAGCCCGGGCAGTGATCTGAGACAAACAGCAGGAATACCGGCCGCGACGTGCTCAGTACGCGCTGGTAATCCTCGGCATTGGCAATGGTCGCGGTGGCAATCCCCATGATGATCTCCTTACGAGCGGCGCGGGTTTCTGCCAACGCTAAGCTCGAGGGTCATCGTCGTCTACTGTCAACCTTCACAGGTCCGCGTCACGCTCCAGGCGTTCGCGGGCCTTGCGTGCCTGGTTCGCGCACTTGCGGTATTCCTCATTGTCACTGGACGCTTTGGCGCGGCGATAGCCATGGTGGTTTTGGCTGCTGTAATTGATGTCGAAGGCTTCTTTGAGCTTGCGCAATTCTTCTTTGCATTCGCGGCGGTCGTTGTTGGCCGACGCGCTGCCGGCGGCCAGAAACGAAAGCAGTACCAGGGTGAGACTGAGCTTCATCGCAATGCAGTCCTTGTCGTTGGGTGTGTGCCAAAGGCTAGCCCAGCACAGGGGTTTTTCCATGGGGCGGGCGCACCGTCGGGGTGCGCGGTAACGGGGCGGTGACGCACGCCAATGGCGCTGTGATCCCCTGTGAGGCCTTGGGTAGCAATCTGAATCCGGATGCTGGCGCAACGCCGCATCTTACGCCTCGCGTTATCTATCTGATTACCAAGGACTTTACCCAGGCCGTAGTTTTCGCTAAGCGCGTATGGCACACTTTCTGCTGTCTATTCCGTTGTTACATACTAAGTTCCGGTATAGCGGAATACACAACTTCTGGAGTGCTTGTCATGCATCACCGACCTTCCGTGTTCAAAGCGTGTGTTTTTCTCTTCGCCGCATCGGCTTCCCTCGCAGGCGTTGTGCAGGCGGCGGACAGCAAGCTCGATAACGTGCTCAAACGTGGGCATTTGATCGTGGGTACAGGCAGTACCAATGCGCCGTGGCACTTCCAGGGAGCGGATGGCAAGTTGCAGGGGTTTGATATCGACATCGGCCGCATCGTGGCCAAAGGTTTGTTCAACGATCCGAGCAAGGTCGAGTTTGTGGTGCAGTCGTCTGACGCGCGCATTCCCAACCTGCTGACGGACAAAGTCGACATGAGCTGCCAGTTCATCACCGTCACCGCCAGCCGTGCACAGCAGGTGGCGTTCACCCTGCCTTATTACCGCGAAGGCGTGGGCCTGTTGCTGCCGAACAACAGCAAGTACAAAGAGATTGAAGACCTGCAGGCGGCGGGCGATGGCGTCACCGTGGCCGTGCTGCAAAACGTGTATGCCGAAGAACTGGTGCACCAGGCGCTGCCCAAGGCCAAGGTCGACCAGTACGACAGCGTCGACCTGATGTACCAGGCCGTGAATTCCGGTCGCGCCGATGCCGCCGCCACCGACCAATCCTCGGTCAAATACCTGATGGTGCAGAACCCCGGCCGCTACCGCAGCCCGGCTTACGCCTGGAGCCCGCAAACCTACGCGTGCGCGGTCAAACGTGGTGATCAGGACTGGCTGAACTTCGTCAACACTGCCCTGCATGAAGCCATGACCGGTGTGGAATTCCCAACCTACAAAGCCTCGTTCAAGCAGTGGTTCGGTGTCGACCTGCCAGAACCGGCGATTGGTTTCCCTGTTGAATTCAAGTGATCCGGAACAACCGGGGTGCCTGCCAAGGCGCCCCAACTAGGTACTGTCGACCATGAACTATCAGTTGAACTTTGCCGCCGTGTGGCGCGATTTCGACACCTTGCTGGCGGGGCTCGGTCTTGGCCTGCAACTGGCATTGCTGTCGATCGCCATCGGCTGCGTGATCGGCCTGTTGATGGCGTTTGCCATGCTGTCCAAACATCGTGCGCTGCGCATCTTCGCCTCGGTGTATGTGACAGTGATTCGCAACACGCCGATCCTGGTGCTGATCCTGTTGATCTACTTCGCCTTGCCCAGCCTGGGTATCCGGCTGGACAAGATCCCCTCGTTCATCATCACGCTGTCGTTGTACGCCGGTGCCTACCTGACCGAAGTGTTCCGCGCCGGTCTGTTGAATATTCCCAAGGGGCTGCGTGAAGCCGGATTGGCGATTGGCCTCGGCGAGTGGCGTATCCGTGCGTATATCACCGTGCCGGTGATGTTGCGCAATGTGCTGCCGGCGCTCTCGAACAACTTTATCTCGCTGTTCAAGGACACCTCGCTCGCCGCTGCGATTGCGGTGCCCGAGCTGACCTATTACGCCCGCAAGATCAACGTCGAAAGCTACCGGGTGATTGAAACCTGGCTGGTCACGACCGCGCTCTACGTGGCTGCCTGTTACCTCATTGCCATGTTGCTCCGCTAGCTGGAACAGCGTCTGGCGATCCGTCGTTAAGGAGGGTTTTTATGTACGAATCCCCCAGTTGGCTACACGAGTTGTGGGTCGCCCGAGAGACCCTCTGGGCCGGCTTTCAGACCAGCATCTACTGCTCGGCGCTGGCGATTGTCTTTGGCACCCTGATCGGCATCTTCGCCGGGTTGGTGCTGACCTACGGCAAATTCTGGATGCGTGCGCCGTTTCGCCTGTATGTGGATTTGATCCGCGGTACACCGGTGTTCGTGTTGGTGTTGGCGTGTTTTTACATGCTGCCGGCGCTCGGCTGGCAGATCAGCGCGTTCCAGGCCGGTGCCGTCGGGCTCACGCTGTTCTGCGGCTCCCATGTGTCGGAAATCGTGCGCGGCGCACTGCAAGCCATTCCCCGTGGGCAACTGGAAGCGGGTAAGGCGATTGGCCTTACGTTCTACCAGTCCCTGGCCTACGTGCTGTTGCCCCAGGCATTGCGGCAGATCCTGCCGACCTGGGTCAATTCCTCCACGGAGATCGTCAAGGCCTCGACCTTGCTCTCGGTGATCGGCGTGGCCGAGTTGCTGCTCAGTACCCAGCAAGTCATCGCACGTACCTTCATGACCCTGGAGTTCTACCTGTTCGCCGGGTTTATGTTCTTTGTCATCAACTACGCCATCGAGTTATTCGGGCGCTACATTGAAACGCGGGTGGCCTTGCCATGAACCAACCTCAAACAACCGAGCCGCTGCTGAACATTCGCGGCCTGCGCAAACAATACGGCGATGTGGAAGTGCTCAAGGGCGTCGACCTGTCCATGCAGCGCGGCAACGTAGTGACCCTGATCGGTTCCAGCGGCTCGGGCAAGACCACGCTGCTGCGTTGCGTCAACCTGCTGGAAGAGTTCCAGGGCGGCCAGATCACCCTGGACGGCGAATCCATCGGCTACAGCGACATTGGCGGCAAGCGCGTGCGCCACCCCGAACGCGTCATCGCCCAGCACCGGGCGATGACCGGCATGGCATTCCAGCAGTTCAATCTGTTTCCGCACCTGACCGCCTTGCAGAACGTCACCCTGGGCCTGCTCAAGGTCAAGAAGATGGGCAAGGATGAAGCCGTGGCTTTGGCGGAAAAATGGCTGGACCGCGTAGGACTTTTAGAGCGCCGCAATCATTTCCCCGGCCAGTTGTCCGGCGGCCAGCAACAGCGTGTCGCGATTGCCCGTGCGATTGCGATGAACCCCAGCTTGATGCTGTTCGACGAAGTCACCTCAGCCCTCGATCCGGAGTTGGTAGGTGAAGTGCTCAGTGTGATCAAAGGCCTGGCGGAAGAGGGCATGACCATGTTGCTGGTCACCCACGAAATGCGCTTTGCCTATGAAGTCTCGGACAAGATCGTATTCATGAACCAGGGGCGGATTGAAGAGCAGGGCTCGTCGAAGGATATCTTCGAGCGGCCTCAATCGCCGCGCCTGGCGGAATTTCTCAAGAACATTCGTTTTTAATCAGGAGCATCGTTTTATGAGCATCACTCGTTACGGAGCCGGCAGTACTGCCGGCGGTGGCCAGCCTCGTCCCTTCGCCCGCGCGGTGGAAGCGGACGGTTGGCTGTACGTCTCGGGCCAAGTGCCTGCGGTGGACGGCGAAATCATCACCGGCGGGATCATCGAACAAACCCGCCAGACCATGCGCAACGTGGTGGCGATCCTCGAAGAAGCCGGCTACGAGCTCAAAGACGTGGTGCGCGTCGGCGTATGGCTGGAAGACCCTCGGGACTTCTGGAGTTTCAACAAGGTCTTCGGCGAATACTTCACACCCGAACATGCCCCGGCGCGGGCCTGTGTACAGGCCAATATGATGGTGGATTGCAAGGTGGAGATTGATTGTGTGGCCTACAAGAAAAAGGGCTAAATTGCCCCACTCTTAAGCACCAGAGATCAAATGTGGGAGGGGGCTTGCCCCCGATAGCGGTGTATCAGTAACAGAGGTGTTGATTGACACGCCGCCATCGGGGGCAAGCCCCCTCCCACAGCGGACCTGCGCCAGCCCTACCATTTCGACCGGACCGAAATTGCCATGACCGAAGACACCATCAAACGCCGCGCCAAAGGCCTGGACCGTGCATTCGACATCCTTGATTTCCTCAAGGAAGTCGGCCAGCCCCTGCGGCCGAATGATATCGCCAGCGGCATTGGCAGCCCCAAGTCCACCGTCTATGAATTGGTCGCATCCTTGCTGGAGCGCCGCATTCTGGAAACCGTCGGCAAGGACGGTCACGTCTACCTCGGTCGCCAGTTGTACTTCCTCGGCCAGGCGCACCTGCGACACTTCGACCTGACTCGCGAGGCCGATCACGCCTTGCAGGAGATCGTCAGCCAGACCCATGAAACCGCGCAGATGTGCCTGCTCAACGGGCGCAAATACACCGTGGCGCTGATGCGCGAAGGCGAGCGGCATTTCCGGATTTCTTCGGACATCGGCGAAAACGCCCCGATCCCCTGGACCGCCTCCGGGCGCCTGCTGCTGGGGCACCTGAGTGACCAGCAAATTGTCGACCTGATCGACCACGATGACTTCATCCTGCCGGACGGCCAGCGTCTGCCGCTGGAAACGTTCCTCGCGCAAATCCGTCAGGCTACCCTCGATGGGTTCTTTTCCTTCGACAGTGTGGCCGACACCTTTACCCATTGCTTTGCCGCCCCGGTGCGGGACGCGCAAGGCATCAGCATTGCGACCCTGTGCATCGTCGCCCCTCGGGCCGATGCGCAAAAAAACTACAACGACTATCGCCGGGTGTTGATCGACAGCGCCAATCACCTGGCGCGTCGCATCAACGAATAGGAGCTTTACATGTCTGCCATCAACGCCGTTGAAAAAGGCGCCGCCGCCGTCGGCGCCCACCTGGTCCGAGACGTCAGCCTGCCGGCCCTGGTGCTGCACCGCGACGCCCTGGAACACAACATCCGTTGGATGCAGGAGTTTGTCAGCAACAGCGGCGCCGAACTCGCGCCCCATGGCAAGACCAGCATGATGCCGGCACTGTTCCAGCGTCAGATCGCCCAGGGCGCCTGGGGTATTACCCTGGCCAACGCCGTGCAGACCCGCGCCGCCTATGCCGGAGGTGTGCGCCGTGTGTTGATGGCCAACCAACTGGTGGGCGCGCCGAACATGGCGTTGATCGCCGACCTGCTGGCGGACAAGGATTTTGACTTCCACTGCATGGTCGACCACCCGGACAACGTCGCCGACCTGGGTCTGTTCTTCGCCGCCCGTGGCCTGCGCCTGAACGTGATGATCGAGTACGGCGTGGTTGGCGGCCGTTGCGGTTGCCGCAGCGAGCAGGAAGTGCGCGACCTGGCCAAGGCGATCAAGGCCCAGCCGGCCCTGGCCCTCACGGGTATTGAAGGCTACGAAGGCGTGATCCATGGCGAGCACGCCGTCAGCGGCATCCGCGACTTCGCCGCCAGCCTGGTGCGCCTGGCGGTGGACTTGCAGAACAACGGTTCTTTCGACTTGGCCAAGCCGATCGTCACAGCGTCGGGTTCGGCGTGGTACGACCTGATCGCCGAATCCTTTGAAGCGCAGAACGCCGCCGGCCGCTTCCTCAGCGTATTGCGCCCCGGCAGTTATGTGGCCCACGACCATGGCATCTACAAAGAAGCTCAATGCTGCGTACTCGACCGCCGCAGCGACCTCAGTGAAGGCCTGCGCCCGGCCCTGGAAGTCTGGGCTCATGTGCAGTCGTTGCCTGAGCCCGGTTTTGCGGTGATCGCCCTCGGTAAGCGCGACGTGGCCTACGACGCCGGGTTGCCGGTGCCACTCAAGCGCTACAAGGCCGGTATTGTGCCGGCGCAAGGCGATGATGTGAGCGCGTGCAAGGTCACGGCCGTGATGGACCAGCATGCGTTCATGGTCGTGGCGCCTGGGGTTGAACTGCGCATTGGCGACATCATTTCCTTTGGCACTTCCCATCCTTGCCTGACGTTTGACAAGTGGCAGGTGGGTTGCCTGGTGGATGAACAGTTGCAGGTGATCGAGTCCCTGCATACCAGCTTCTAGATCGCGTCGCTCCTATCGGGGGCAAGCCCCCTCCCACATTTGAAATGTGTTCACACATCAAAGTATGGGAGGGGGCTTGCCCCCGATGAGGCCATCAGCCCCCCCCCCGAGACAGCAGCCATGACCACCCATCCACGCATCGCCCTCATCGGTGAATGCATGATCGAACTGCAACACCGCGCCGACGGTAGCCTGCAACAAAGCTTCGGCGGCGACACTCTGAACACGGCGATGTACCTGCGCCGTGAGTTGGGCCCGATCGGCAGCGTCGATTACGTCACCGCCTTGGGCGATGACAGCTTCAGCGACGCCATGTGCCAGCAATGGACCGACGAAGGCCTGGGGCTGGGCTTGGTCCAGCGCCTGCCGGGGCGGTTGCCGGGCTTGTACTGCATTCAGACCGACGCCAACGGCGAGCGTAAATTCCTCTACTGGCGCAACGAAGCCGCGGTGCGCGACTGTTTCACCACGCCGGCCGCCGAGCCCATCCTGGCCGCGTTGCCGGCCTATGACGTGGTCTATTTCAGCGGCATTACCCTGGCGGTGCTGGGGGAGGTTGGGCGCGAGCGTTTGCTGCAAGCGCTGGTTGACGCGCGCCGACGCGGCGCTAAGGTGGTGTTCGACAACAACTACCGGCCGCGTCTGTGGGGCAGTGTCGAGGCGGCGCGTGCGGCTTATCGCACGGTTTTGGCCGAGGTAGATATCGCCTTGCTCACCGAGGATGACGAGCGCGCTCTGTTTGGCTATGCCGACAGCGAGCAGGTGTTCGCGGCCTATCCGGCGATTGAGGAAGTGGTGCTAAAACGTGGGGCGGATGCGTGTTTGATCCGCTGCGCGCAGGAGCGCTTTGCGGTGCCGGCGTTGAAGGTCGAGAAGGTGGTGGACACCACGGCGGCGGGGGATTCGTTCAGTGCGGCGTATCTGGCCGGGCGGCTCAAGGGTGATTCGCCGGAGGAGGCTGCGTTGGCGGGGCATCGGTTGGCGAGCCGGGTCATCCAGGTACCGGGGGCGCTTATTCCCAGAGACTAAGTGAGTGGCCGCCTGCGGCGGATCGGGCCCACACGTGACCGCATTTCATCGGGAGGAATGCGATCCCTGTGGGAGGGGGCTTGCTCCCGATAGCGGTCTTAAGTCAAAGCCTCAGTCGCGGTAAAACACCTGCACCAAGTGATACCCAAACTTGCTCTTGATCGGCCCGTGAACCACCTTCACCGGCTTCTTGAAAATCACCGCATCAATCGCCCCGACCATCTGCCCCGGCCGCACTTCACCCAAATCGCCGCCACGTTTGCCCGACGGGCAGGTGGAGTACTTCTTGGCCAACACATCAAAGGCTTCGCCCTTGGCAATGCGCTGCTTGAGTTGTTCGGCTTCTTCACTGGTTTTCACCAGGATATGACGGGCTTGGGCTTTCATTGGTCTCTACCAGGTGTGCGACGGCGCGCGATTATGCCTGAACTCATTCGGCTACGTTGATCATGCTGCGGATTTTAGTCGCCAGCAGGTCGATGGAAAACGGCTTGGCCACCATGTCCATCCCATCTTCCAGGAAGCCCTGGCGCTCGGCGGCTTTTTCGGCGTAGCCGGTCATGAACAGCACCTTCAAGCCTGGGCGATGCTGGCGGGCAATCTCCGCCAGTTGCCGGCCGTTCATGCCCGGCAGGCCGACGTCGGTCACCAGCAGGTCCACGCGCAGATCCGACTCCAGCAGTGGCAACGCGGTGCGTGAATCCGCTGCCTGATGCGCGGTGTAGCCCAATTCATCCAGCACATTCACCACCAGCATGCGCACCGCCGCGTCGTCCTCAACCACCACGACTGCTTCACCGGCCAGTGCCACCGGCACTTCGCCGAGGCTGGCGGGCAGGTTGCTTTCCAGTGCGGTGCCATGCAGGCGTGGCAGGTACAGGCGCACGCAGGTGCCCTGGCCAGGTTCGCTCTGGATCGTGACGTGGCCGCCGGACTGCTGGGCAAACCCGTAAATCATCGACAGGCCCAGGCCGGTGCCCTGGCCGATGGGTTTGGTGGTGAAGAAAGGATCGAATGCTTTGGCGAGGATTTTGGGTGCCATGCCGGTGCCGTTGTCGCACACACCGAGCATCACGTAGTCGCCGGCCTTGACCGGTTCGAGGGTGGTTATGTCGGTGCCGTCCAGGTAGCTGTTGGCGGTTTCAATCAACAATTCGCCGCCGTCGGGCATGGCGTCGCGGGCGTTGATCACCAGGTTGAGCAGGGCGTTTTCCAGCTGGCTGGCGTCGGTGTTGACTGGCCAGATGTCTTGACCCAGTTGCACCTTGAGCGTGATATGCGCGCCTTTGGTGCGCTGGAACAGGTCCTCCAGGGACGCTACTAACTGATTGGGGTCGGTGGGGCGACGGTCCAGTGACTGGCGCCGCGAAAACGCTAACAGACGGTGAGTGAGGGCGGCAGCGCGGTGAGCCGACGACACGGCGGCATCGGTAAAGCGCCCGATTTCCTCACTGCGCCCAGCGACGATATAGCGCTGCATCAGGTCCAGGCTGCCGATAATGCCGGTGAGCATGTTGTTGAAATCGTGGGCGATGCCGCCGGTGAGCTGGCCCAACGCTTCCATTTTCTGCGCATGGCGCAATGCATCTTCGGCGCGCTCGCGCTCGAACATCTCGTTTTGCAGGCGTTGGTTGGCCTCGGCCAGGGCCTGGGTGCGCTCGGCCACGCGTTCTTCGAGGTTATCGTTGAGGTGGCGCAGGGCTTCTTCGGTTAGTTTGCGTTCGGTCTCGTCAATCACAAAGATGTAGAAACCATTGACCGAGCCGTCATTGCTGAAACGCGGCAAGTATTTCATCAGCGCATGGCGGGGACGCCCGTCGCGGTGGGGCGTGATGGTCATGAAGCTGCACGCCTTGCCCTTGAGTGCGGCAGCGATCTGGTGTTCGCGCCCGGCATACACTTCGTCGCCTAATACTTCGCGGATGCTCTTGCCGTACAGTTCCTGGGGCGTCATGCCGTACCAATCAAGGTAGGCGCTGTTGTTCAGGCGAAAGCGCTGCTCGTGGTCGACGTAGCCGATCAGCACCGGCATGGCGTTGATGATCAGCTGCAATTCGGTCTGGCTTTGGCGCAGGGCCTGCTCGGTGTGCTTGCGCTCGGTCAGGTCCAGGGCGGCACCGAGGAAGCGCGCGGGGCGGCCGTGGTGATCCTTGTAGCAACGGCCTCGGGCAAACACCCAGCGGACCTGGCCATCGGCTTGCTGCAGGCGGTATTCCTCAGCGTATTCGGTGCCGTGGGTGATGCAGTGCTTGATACTGCGCGCCACCGTGGCCCGGTCTTCGGGATGCACACCTTGGAGGTAATCGCTGATGGGCAGCCGGTTCGCGTCGTCGGGGTCGACACCGTGCAGGTAGGCGAAGTGGGCGTCGGCAATAAAGTGATCCTCGCCGATGTCCCAATCCCAGGTGCCCACGGCGTCGGTCGCCGCCAGTGCAAGCTGCAAGCGTTGCTCGGTGTTGTGCTGGGCCTTGCGGCGCTCGTTGGTTTCGATGGCAGTGACGAGGATGCCGGCCACGTTGGCGCTTTCATCGCGGATCGGGCTGTAGGTCAGGTCGAGCCAGATTTCCGTGTCGCGATTATTGCGTTGCAGGACAAAGCGCTGCTCGCTGAAGGTGCGCACTTGGCCGCTGAGCACGGCGTCGTAGACCGGGCCGGTAAAGCTTTCCAGCTCTGGCCACGTCTGGTGCGCCGGTTGGCCCATGGCTTCGGGGTGTTTGTTTCCCGCCAGCAGGGCGAACCCGTCGTTGTAGAGTTGGGTGAGTTGGCTGCCCCACAGCAGGAGCATGGGCATCGGCGAATGGACGACAATATCGACCGCTGTGCGCAGGCTTTGCGGCCAATCATTGGCCTCACCGAGTGGGCTTCGTGCCCAGTCCAGCCGCGCAATTAATGCAGCGGCGTCGCTACCGGTGGATGTTCCTTTCATAAAAAGCCCTGAGCGTAACGCTTTGAAAAATGACAACACCCATTATCCCGTGAGTCGAGAATGGGTGACTACCCCCGAAAAATAGCATGCATTCGGCGTTTGTCTTCAAATGAGTGCGTCAGCGCTGAATCCTTTCATCTTTATGCCAGTTCCGGGCGGTCGCGGAACTGTTCCAATGCCTGCGGGTTGGCCAGGGCGTCGGTGTTCTTGACCGGCTCGCCATGCACCACATTGCGCACCGCCAATTCGACAATCTTGCCGCTGATGGTACGAGGGATATCGCTGACAGCCAGGATTTTGGCCGGCACATGGCGCGGTGTGGTGTTGGCGCGGATCACTTGGCGGATCTGCTGTTGCAACGCCTCATCCAACTCGATGCCCTCATCGAGGCGCACAAACAGCACCACGCGCACGTCGTCTTGCCAGCGTTGGCCGATGGCCAGGCTTTCCAGTACCTGTGGGACTTTCTCCACTTGGCGATAGATCTCCGCCGTGCCGATGCGCACGCCGCCGGGGTTGAGCACCGCGTCGGAGCGGCCGTGAATCAGCAGGCTGCCATTCGGGCGTTGCTCAGCGTAGTCGCCTTGGGCCCACACGCCGGGGAACTGACTGAAATACGAGGCGCGCAGCTTCTTCTGGTCGGGGTCATTCCACAAACCGATGGGCATGGCCGGGAAGTGCCGGGTACACACCAGCTCGCCTTTTTCACCGACCAACAGCTGGCCGTGGTCGTCCCACACTTCAATGGCCATCGCCAGGCTCTTGCACTGCATTTCGCCTCGGCGCACCGGCAACACCGGGTTGCCGATAACAAAGCAGGACACGATATCGGTGCCGCCGGACATGGAGGATAAACACAGCTCGCCCTTGATCTCGCGGTACACATAGTCGTAGCTCTGGGGTGACAGCGGCGACCCGGTCGAGATCAGCCCCTTGAGGCTGCCCAGGTCGTGGCTCAGGCGCGGTTGCAGCCCGGCCTTTTCCAGGGTGACGAGGAATTTTGGGCTGGTGCCGAACACGCTGATCTTTTCGGCATCAATCAAGTCGATCAGGCGCTCAGGTCCGGGATGAAAGGGTGAACCGTCATACAGTACAGCCGAGGCGCCGATGGCCAGTACCGAGACCAGCCAGTTCCACATCATCCAGCCGCAGGTGGTGTAGTAGAACAGGCAGTCCTCGCGGGACAGATCGGCATGCAGGCCGTGTTCCTTGAGGTGTGTAAGCAATACGCCGCCGGTGCTGTGGATGATGCACTTGGGCACGCCGGTGGTGCCGCTGGAATAGAGGATGTACAGCGGATGATCGAAGGGCACCGCGACAAACTCAGGCTCGCCACCGGGTTGGTAAAAGTCCTGCCATAGCACAACCTTCGCCTGGGTGCGGTAGTCCTCGACCTGCGCCTCGGGCCGCGCGTACGGCACCACAATCAACTGCTCCAGGGACGGCAGCCGTTCGAGGATTTCATTGAGTTTGGCGCTTTGGTCGATGGGTTTTCCGGCGTACCGATAACCGGCGCAGGTAATAAGCACCTTGGGCTCGATCTGGCCGAACCGGTCGATCACGCCTTGGGTGCCGAAGTCCGGCGAGGAGCACGACCAGATTGCGCCCAGGCTGGTGGTGGCGAGCATGCCCACCAGGGTTTGCCAGGTGTTGGGCATGCACGCCGCCACCCGGTCACCGATGCCGACGCCAGCCGACCGCAGACTGTTTTGTAGGCCGGCGACGTGTGCGGCCAGTTCGGCGTAGGTGAGTTGTTCGCGCTGGCCGTCTTCGCTGATTGCGACCACGGCCGGGTGGTGGTCACGCCGACGCAGCAGGTGCTCGGCGAAATTCAGGGTCGCGCCGGGAAACCACTGGGCGCTGGGCATCTCGGCGCCTTCGATCAGTACCGCGCCGGGCGGGCTGCGAAACTGCACGTCGAAGTAGGCGACGATCGCCTGCCAGAAGTCCGGCCGCTGGTCGATACTCCATTGGTGGAGGGCGGGGTAGTCGCCCAGTTGCAAGGCGTGGCGGTCGTTGATGAAGCGGCGGAACTGGTCCATCCGCGTGTGGCGGATGCGTTCCGGTGAGGGTTGCCAGAGGATCTCGGACATCAGCAAGGTCTCTTGTTCTTATGCAGGTCTTCAAAACAATAGAATTCTACTGTGGGAGGGGGCTTGCTCCCGATAGCGGAGTACCAGCTAGCCCGTGTGGTCTGACCCACCGCCATCGGGAGCAAGCCCCCTCCCACAATTTAGAACGCCAGTGTCTGTTTTTATTGGGCCAGCCAGCCGCCATCAATGTTCCACGCCGCGCCACGTACCTGCGCACCGGCCTCGCTGCACAAAAACAACACCAACTCACCCAACTGCGGCGGCGTCACAAACTCCAGGGACGGCTGTTTCTCCGCCAGCAAATCATGCTGCGCCTGGTGCGGGTCCACACCTTTGGTTACGCGATCATCAATTTGCTTCTGCACCAGCGGCGTCAGCACCCAGCCGGGGCAAATCGCATTACAGGTCACATTGCTGGTTGCCGTCTCCAGGCCTACCACTTTGGTCAAACCGATCACGCCATGCTTGGCCGCCACATAGGCTGCCTTGCCCACCGAACCGACCAGGCCGTGAACCGAGGCGATATTAACGATACGCCCCCAGCCCTTGGTCTTCATGCCCGGCAGGCTCAGGCGCGTGCTGTGGAACACCGAGGACAGGTTGATCGCGATGATCGAGTCCCAGCGTTCGGCCGGGAACGCTTCCACCGCCGCCACATGCTGAATGCCGGCGTTGTTGACCAGGATGTCCACGCCACCGAACTCACGCTCGGCGTAGGCGAACATTTCGGCGATCTGCGCCGGGTCGCTGACGTCCGCAGGGTGATGCCCCACCTTGCCACCAAACGCCTGCACCTGCGCGATCACCGCGCTGGCGTCGCCGAAGCCGTTGAGGATCAAGTTGGCCCCTGCCTGTGCCAGGCTCAAGGCAATGCCCAGGCCGATGCCACTGGTGGAGCCGGTGACCAGGGCGGTCTTGCCATTCAAAGTCGTCATGAAAACCTCACACAATGCCGGTGGCGTAGAAAGTACCGATCACCACGAACACCGCGAGGGTCTTGATAATCGTGATGCCGAAAATGTCCTTGTAGGCTTCGCGGTGGGTCAGGCCGGTCACCGCCAGCAGCGTGATCACCGCGCCGTTGTGGGGCAGGGTGTCCATGCCGCCGCTGGCCATGGCCGCGACCCGGTGCAGCACTTCAAGGGGAATATTGGCCGCATGGGCCGCCGAAATAAAGCTCTCGGACATGGCTGCCAGGGCGATGCTCATACCACCGGACGCAGAGCCGGTGATACCGGCCAGCAGGGTCACGGTAATTGCTTCGTTGACCAGCGGGTTGGGGATGCCCTTGAGCCAGTCCGCCAGCACGAGAAAGCCTGGCAGCGAGGCAATCACCGCACCAAAACCGTATTCCGACGCGGTATTCATTGCTGCCAGCAAGGCGCCGCTGACCGCACTTTTGCTACCTTCGGCGAGCTTGCTTTTGATCGCCGACCAGCCGAAGGCCAGCACCATCAGGATCCCGACCAGCAACGCCGCCTGCACCGCCCAGATCGCGGTGAGCTTGGCGATTTCAGTGGTCACTGGCGCGCTCATGCCCGGCAGGCTCAGGCTGTGGGTCTTGCCGTACCACTGCGGGATCCAGTGGGTGAACAACAGGTTCATCACGCCCACTAGGATCAGCGGCGACAGCGCGATCCACGGGTTGGGCAGAGTGAGGTTTTCGGCGGTCTCTGGCTCGTTGCGCAACTCAGTGCCATAGCCTTCACCCGCGCGCTGGGCCTTGTTGCGTTGCCGCGCCAGGTACAGCATGCCGGTGCAGAATACGAAGATCGTGCCGATCAACCCCAGCCACGGCGCCGCCCAGGCGGTGGTGTTGAAGAAGGTGCTGGGGATGATGTTCTGGATCTGCGGCGTGCCGGGCAGGGCATCCATCGTGAACGAGAATGCGCCGAGGGCGATGGTCGCCGGAATCAGGCGCTTGGGGATATTGCTCTGGCGGAACATCTCCGCCGCGAACGGGTACACCGCGAACACCACCACAAACAACGATACGCCGCCGTAGGTGAGCAGGGCGCAGACCAGCACGATCACCAGCATCGCCTGACGCGTGCCAAGCAAGCGGATCGCAGCGGCCACGATGGAGCGCGAGAACCCCGACAGCTCGATCAACTTGCCGAAGACCGCACCGAGCAGGAACACCGGGAAATACAGTTTGATAAAGCCGACCATTTTCTCCATGAACACCCCGGTAAAGGCGGGGGCGACAGCGGACGGGTCGGTGAGCAGTACCGCGCCAAGGGCGGCGATGGGGGCAAACAGGATAACGCTATAGCCACGGTAGGCGGCCAGCATCAGCAGCGCGAGCGCGGCCAGGGCAATGATCACACTCATGGTGTGTCTCCATCGGATTGTTATTTTTGTGGGTGAAACTGTGGGGAGGGCTATAGCGAGATGTGTGCCATATTTTCAAGCTATTGAAATATATGGATATTTTTTAATTTCTTTCGAGTGTTTTTGGGTTTTGTCTCAATTTCGAGACAAGCGAAGATCAAATGTGGGAGGGGGCTTGCCCCCGATAGCGGTGCATCGGCCAGCACATGTGTTGACTGACCTGATGCTATCGGGGGCAAGCCCCCTCCCACATGGATTGTCTTTATATGGAGAACTTAGTCTCTTTGTGGAGATTAGGCGATGCCCAGAGCCACCATCTTCTTGTACAACGTCGACCGTCCCAGCCCCAATCGCCTGGCCGCCTCGACCACGTTGCCGTCACAGGCCTTAAGTGCCGTCGCAATCAGCTGTCGATCAAACCGCTCCCGCGCCGCTGCAAACGTCTCACCCTCAACCGTGTCCACCACCCCGCGTTCTACCGGGCTGAACGTGCCGATCGCCGCGCGAATGTCCGTGGCATTCAACACCAAGTCATCACTCAGCAACGCCGCCCGCTCCAGCACATTACGCAGCTCACGGATGTTCCCTGGCCACGCATGCTGTGCCAACAGCGCCAGAGCCTCGCGGTCCAGCTCATGCTGGCTGCGCAGTTCTTCGAGGATCGCCTCGCTCAATGCGGGAATGTCCTCCAACCGATCACGCAGCGGCGGCACGTGGATCGGCAACACATTCAGCCGGTAATACAAATCGGCGCGAAACTCACCACGCTTGATCGCCGCTTCCAGGTCCATGGAGGTCGCCGCGATTACCCGCACATCGCTGTGCAGCATTTCGTTGGAACCCACCGGTTCGAATTCCTTTTCCTGCAACACCCGCAGCAATTTGCTTTGCAGCGGCAGCGGCATATCCCCTATTTCATCGAGGAACAGCGTGCCGCCCTGGGCAATCTGGAATTTGCCTGGACGGCCCTTGCGATCAGCGCCGGTAAAGGCGCCTGGCGCGGTGCCGAAGAATTCGGCTTCGAGCAGGTCGTGGGGAATCGCCGCGCTGTTGACGCTGACAAACGCCTTGTGCGCCCGTGGCGAGGCACCGTGGATGGCCTGGGCCAGCAACTCTTTGCCGGTGCCGGTTTCGCCGAGCAACAACACCGGCGACTCGGCACTCGCGCTGCGTCGGGCACGGCGTTTGACCTCAAGGCTGGCGGCGCTGGTGCCGATAAAGTGCGCGAAGTTGTACTTGCTCTGGCGTGAGCGCAGCAGCGAGCGGGTGGAGGCCAGCTCCTGCTGCATGCTCAGGTAACGTTCGATCAACGGCGACAGGTTGCGCAGTTCATCGAACAACGCGAAACCAATCGCGCCGATCACCGCGCCAGCGTCGTTGTGGATCGGCAGGCGCATCACCACCAACGGGCCTTTGGGTGTGTCCTGGATATCCAGCAGGATCGGCTGGTCGTTACGTACCACTTGGCGCAACAGGCTATTGGAAATCACCTGCTCGCACGGCTGGCCGATGGCTTCGTCAGCGCTTTTGAGGCCGAAGCGCTTGGCGTAGCGCTCATTCATCCACACGATATTGGCGTCGCGGTCGACAATCACCGTGCCTTCGCTGGACTGCTCGATGATCTCGAACAGCGACTGGATCGCCAGGCCGCGAACCTGTTGGTAGTCCTTGAGGCTGGTGCTCATGTCGACAGCCCGCACGCCGCCGCCAGCAACTCTTTGGTGTAGGGATGTTGTGGCGATTCGAACACATCATGGCTCGCGCCGCGCTCCACCACCTTGCCGTCCTTGATCACGATCATGTCGTGGGCCATGGCGCGTACCACGGCCAGGTCGTGGCTGATGAACAAGTAGGTCAGGCCGTACTTTTCCTGCAGCTCGCGCAGCAGTGCAACCACCTGTTTTTGCACCGTGCGGTCAAGCGCCGAAGTCGGTTCGTCCAGCAGCATCAGCGCGGGTTTCAACACCAGGGCGCGGGCGATGGCGATGCGTTGCCGCTGGCCGCCGGAGAATTCATGGGGGTAGCGATGGCGGCTGGCGGGGTCTAGGCCCACGTCCTTGAGCACCTGGATCACTTGCGCGTCGCGGTCGGCGAGGCTGCACGGCGCGTGGACTTCCAAGCCTTCGCTGATGATTTGCTGTACCGACATACGCGGGCTGAGGCTGCCGTAAGGGTCCTGGAAAACCACCTGCATCTGTTTGCGCCAGGGGCGCATTTGCTGATGGTTCAGCGGGTCGAGGGCTTCACCCTGGAAGCGGATGCTGCCGGTGGAATCCAGCAGGCGCAGGATCGCCTGGCCCAGGGTGGATTTGCCCGAGCCGGACTCGCCGACAATCCCCAGGGTCTTGCCGCGCTGCACGTTGAGGCTGATGCCATCCACGGCGCGCAGGTAGGTTTTGCGCCGAAACAGCCCACCGCCGAGGGGGAACTCTACGGTCAGGTCATCCACTTCCAACACGGTCTCGCGCGGATCGCTGCACAGCACATCGCCGGACGGCTCGGCGTCCAGCAACAGGCGGCTGTAAGGGTGTTGCGGCGCCGTGAACAAGGTCTCGCAGTCAGCCTGCTCGACAATCTCCCCGGCGCGCATCACGCACACGCGCTGGGCGATGCTGCGCACCAGGTTGAGGTCATGGCTGATCAACAGCAGCGACATACCCAGGCGCTGTTGCAAGGACTTGAGCAGCAGCAGGATCTTGCGCTGCACGGTCACGTCCAGCGCGGTGGTGGGTTCGTCGGCAATCAGCAACTCCGGCTCGCAGGCCAGGGCCATGGCGATCATCACGCGTTGGCGTTGGCCGCCGGACAGTTGGTGCGGATAAGCCTTGAGGCGCTCCTGGGGTTTCTGGATGCCCACCAGTTCGAGCAGTTCAATGATGCGCGCCTGCGCCGCCTTGCCGCCCATGCCCTTGTGCAGCAGCAACGTTTCGCCGATTTGCTTTTCGATGCTGTGCAGCGGGTTGAGGGAGGTCATGGGCTCCTGGAAGATCATCGCGATACGGTTGCCGCGCAGTTTCTGCAGGGTCGCCGTCGACGCGCCGATCAACTCCTGGCCGCGATATTTAACCGAGCCCGTGGTAGCTGTGCCGGCTTCGGGCAGCAATTGCAGGATCGAATGGGCCGTCACCGACTTGCCCGAGCCCGACTCGCCCACCAGTGCCAAACACTCGCCGGGGCGCACGTCCAGGCTCAGGTTACGCACCACGGTCTGGCCGCTGAAGGCGACACTGAGGTCGCGGATTTCGATCAGGTTCATAGGGACTCACTCATGAACGTGGGTCGAAGGCGTCACGCAACGCCTCGCCAATAAAGACCAGCAGCGACAGAATCAGCGCCAAGGTGAAAAACGCCGTCAGGCCCAGCCATGGCGCTTGCAGGTTCTGCTTGCCCTGGGCGATCAGTTCGCCCAGGGATGCGCTGCCCGCCGGCATGCCGAAGCCGAGGAAATCCAGAGCGCTCAAGGTGGAAATCGCGCCGGTCAAAATAAACGGCAGGTAGCTCAAGGTGGCGGTCATCGCATTCGGCAGGATATGTCGGCGGATGATCTTGCCGTCGCCCAGGCCCAGCGCCCGTGCGGCCTTGACGTACTCCAGGTTGCGCCCGCGCAGGAACTCGGCGCGCACCACGTCCACCAGGGCCAGCCAGGAAAACAGCGCCATGATCCCCAGCAACCACCAGAAATTGGGCTCGACAAAACCCGACAGAATGATCAGCAGGTACAGCACCGGCAGACCGGACCAGACCTCAAGTACCCGCTGGCCGATCAGGTCGACCCAGCCGCCGTAGTAACCCTGCAACGCGCCGGCGGCGATGCCAATGGCTGCGCTGATGGCCGTCAGCGCCAGGGCGAACAGGATCGACACCCGCGCGCCGAAAATGACCCTCGCCAGCACGTCGCGGGACTGGTCATCGGTGCCCAGCCAGTTCACCGCCGAGGGCGGGCTGGGGGCAGGGCGGGTCAGTTCGTAGTTGGGGGTGTCATCGCTGAAAGGGATCGGCGGGAACAACATCCAGCCGCCGTCCTGTTTGATCAGCTTTTGCACATAGTCGCTGCGGTAGTCGGCTTGGAACGGCAGCTGGCCGCCGAACTGCTGCTCGGTGTAACGCTTTAACACCGGGAAATACAGTTCGTTCTTGAAACTCAGCACCAGGGGTTTGTCGTTGGCGATCAGTTCGCCGCCGAGGGTCAGGATAAAGAGGCCGATAAACAGCCACAGCGACCACCAGCCACGGCGATTTTTCTTGAAACGCTCGAAGCGTCGGCGTGCCACGGGAGACAAGTTAAGCATCAGGCGTTCCTCGCGGCGAAGTCGATACGCGGGTCCACCAGGGTGTAGCAGAGGTCACCGATGAGTTTTATCAGCAGGCCGAACAGGGTGAAGATAAACAGCGAACCGAACACCACCGGGTAATCCCGCGAAACCGCCGCTTCGTAGCTCATGCGACCGAGGCCATCCAGGGAGAAAATCACCTCGATCAGCAAGGATCCTGCAAAAAACACGCTGATAAATGCCTGGGGAATCCCCGAGATCACCAGCAGCATGGCGTTGCGGAACACATGGCCATACAGCACCCGTCGTTCGCTCAAGCCTTTGGCCCGCGCGGTCACCACGTATTGGCGGGTGATTTCATTGAGGAACGAGTTTTTGGTGAGAATGGTCAGGGTGGCGAATCCGCCGATTACCAAAGACGTCACCGGCAACACCAGGTGCCAGAAGTAGTCGGCGATCTTGCCCACGGTGCTCAGCTCTTCGAAGTTCTCCGACACCAGTCCGCGAACCGGGAACCAGTTCAGGGAGGTGCCGCCGGCGAACACCACGATCAGGAACATCGCGAACAGGAACGCTGGCATCGCATAGCCGATCACGATGGCGGTGCTGCTCCACACATCAAAGCTGCTGCCGTGGCGTACCGCCTTACGTATCCCCAGCGGGATCGACACCAGGTAAGTGATCAGCGTGGCCCACAGCCCGAGGGAAATGGTGACGGGCATCTTTTCCAGGATCAGGTCGATCACCGTCGAGCCGCGAAAGAAGCTGTTGCCGAAATCCAACTGGGCATAGCTCTTGAGCATCAGCCAAAGGCGTTCCGGTGCGGACTTGTCGAAGCCGTACTGTTTTTCAATGTCCTTGATCAGCTTCGGGTCCAGGCCCCGACTGGACCGCGAGCCGCTGCTGATGCCTTCGCCGGATGAGCCGCCGACACCGCCGCCGCCAATCCCCTGCAAGTGGGCGATGGCCTGTTCCACCGGGCCACCGGGGGCGGCCTGCACGATCACGAAATTCACCAGCAGGATGATCACCAGGGTTGGGATGATCAGCAGCAGGCGCCGCACGATATAGGCAAACATCAGCGCGCTCCTCCGCGTTTTTTCAGTTCGGCATTCATCTGCTCAGTGGTCAGAGGTGTGGGGCTGACTTCCCACCAGGTTTCCAGGGCCTCGTCATTCTTGGCCTCGATGGCCGGGCGGCCGAAACGGTTCCACCAGGCGGCGGACGTACCGGGCGGGTAGTAATTGGGGATCCATAGGTAATTCCATTGCAGCACCCGGTCCAGAGCATGGGCGTAGGTGAGCATCTGCGCCTGTGTGTCGGCTTTGACCAGACCTTTGATCAAGGCGTCAACCGCCGGGTCCTTGAGCACCATGTAGTTGTTTGCGCCCGAATCAAAAGCGGCGCTGGAACCAAAGTAGTTGTACAGCTCCATGCCCGGCGAGGTGGTGACAGGAAACCCGGTGACGATCATGTCGTAGTCCCGTGTCATCAAACGGTTGACGTACTGAGAGGAGTCGATGCGACGGATATTAAGGGTGATGCCGATCTGCGCCAGGTTGCGTTTGTACGGTAGTAACAGTCGCTCCAGACCAGCCTGCGCATTGAGGAAGGTGAACTCAAGCGGTTCGCCTTCGGCGTTTACCAGCTTGTCGCCGTTGGGTTTCCAACCGGCCTCTTCCAGCAGGGCCAGTGCTTGGAGCTGTTTGTCACGGATCATGCCGCTGCCGTCGGTGACCGGTGCCTTGAACACCTGGGTAAACACCTCGTCAGGGATCTGCCCACGCAACGGTTCAAGAATCGCCAGCTCTTCCTGGGTGGGCAGTTGGGTAGCCGCCAGCGGGCTATTAGAGAAGAAACTCTGCTGACGAATGTACATATTTCGCATCATCTGCCGGTTGGCCCATTCGAAATCCCACAGCATTGCCAAGGCCTGGCGCACGCGGCGGTCTTTGAATACTGGCTTCTGCACGTTGAAGACATAGCCTTGGGCCGGTTGCGGCATTTCCTTGGCCAGGTGAGCGCGTTGCAGGCGGCCATCGTCCAGGGCAGGGCCGTTGTAGCCGATGGAGTAGCCGGTGGCGGAAAATTCACGATTGAAATCGTAGGCGCCGCCTCGCAGCACCTGGCGGGCTACTTCGGTATCACCGAAAAACTCCAGGCTCAGGTGATCGAAGTTGTACAGGCCGCGGCTGACGGGCAAGTCTTTGCCCCACCAGTCCGGGTCGCGAGTAAAGGTAATGGTGTTGCCGGAGTCGACCTTGCTGACTTTGTACGGGCCGCTGCCCAGTGGTGCTTCGTAGCCGCCGCCATTGGCGAAGTCGCGGGTCTTCCACCAGTGCTCCGGGAACACCGGCAGGGTGGCGATATCCAGGGGGAGGGTGCGGTTTTCGTTGCTGGAAAAGTCGAAGCGCACCTGGCGCTCACCTTCCACTTCGACGTGCTTGACGTCGGCGAACAGTGTGCGAAAACGCAGGCTGCCTTGGGTCATTAATAAATCAAAGCTGTAGCGTACGTCTTCGGCGGTGATGGGTTTGCCGTCGGCAAAGCGCGCCTTGGGGTTCAGGTAGAAACGCAGGGACAGGCCGTCCTCGGCGCGCTCCATTTTTTCGGCGACCAGGCCGTAGACCGTATAGGGTTCGTCCAGGGAGCGCAGGGCGAGGGGCGCGTAGAGCCAGCCGTCAACCTGTGACACGCCGATGCCTTTGTCGATATAGGGCAGCACATGATCGAAGCGTCCGATTTCGATGGCCGAACGCCGCAGGCTGCCGCCCTTGGGCGCGTTGGGGTTGGCGTAGTCGAAATGGGTAAAACCGGCGGGGTACTTGGCCGGTTCGCCGTACACCGTCAGTGACGGTTGGGGGGCCGCGATCACGGCGGTGCTGGCCAGCAGCAGGGCGAGGGTAGAGCGAAATAGAGTCGAAAAGGCCAATCGCATTATCAGTCTTGAACGCCGGAAGAACAGGAATAGGGATTTGTACGCTAACGGCATCAGCGTCGCCAGTCATCACATGCACAACGGCCCACCAAAAGGCGGGCCGTTGTTTGTCGCATCAGCGTGGACTGGATCAGTCCTGGCGGCTGGTGACTTCCAGCAGGTGGTAGCCGAACTGGGTTTTCACCGGGCCTTGCACGGTGTTGACCGGGGCGCTGAAAACTACGGTGTCGAATTCTTTAACCATTTGGCCTGGACCGAACGAACCCAGGTCGCCGCCTTGACGGCTGGATGGGCAGCTGGAGTTGGCTTTGGCGATTTCTGCGAAATCGGCGCCGCCTTCGATTTGGGCCTTGAGTTCGTTGCACTTGTCTTCAGTGGAAACGAGGATGTGACGGGCGGTGGCTTTGGCCATGGGGAGTAACTCCTTGAGTAAAAAGGGTGAGCGTACCGGATTCAGGCGGTTATTTCCTGGCAAAGTTCCCGGTATTTGATCGGCCGGTCTCAGGGCAGCACGATATAGTCGTTGCGCTGCAGGATTGCCCGGTGCGGTGCCTGGACGAGGTGCAGGTAGCGCCCGTCGACCAGGTCGATGGGCAGGCAGTCATCGATATCCAGCACGCCGTCGGTGTGACCCTGGGACCAATGCCCCAGCATCTGTTGCTTGCCCATGCGGGTGGCTTCCTGTTTGTTGCGCGCAACCACCAGCAGGTAATGATGGGCCTCGCCAAAGGTGTTCGCTTCGTACCCGCCAAGGTTGATGAAGTACAAGTGATGGGCGCCGGCCTGGGGCGCCAGGTGGCTGAGTTCGACCTTCCAGCCGTCGACGCCATCCACGGCCATCCAGGAATCGATATGCACGCCCTTGGGGCTGCCAAACCAACCGTCGCGCAATTGCGGGTAAGTGGCTTCCAGCGTATCCGCAGCGGCGAACACCACATCGTGAACTTCGATTTTCGCCCTGGGGTGCTTGCCCCCGAGCATCACGATAAACAGCATTGCGGGTCTTTCCTCGCGACTTGGCAAAGGGCAACCATACTTCGATTGAACCCTTTTGTCCGACCAATGCCACACTGTTAACCCGCGAACTCATCAGGAGGTTGTCATGCGTACTATTGATCTGGCCGGCGTTCCCGTCCCTGTCATCGGCCAGGGAACCTGGCGCATGGGCGAAAACCCGGACCAGCACCGCGCCGAAGTTGCCGCATTGCAACTGGGGATCGACGAGGGCATGACCCTGATCGATACCGCCGAAATGTACGGCGAGGGCGGCGCCGAAACAGTGGTTGGCGAAGCTATTCGCGGCAAACGTGACCAGGTGTTCCTCGTGAGCAAAGTCTACCCGCACAATGCCAGCCACAAGGGTGTGCCGCGGGCCTGCGAAGCCAGCCTCCAGCGGCTGGGCACTGACTACATCGACCTGTACTTGCTGCACTGGCGTGGCCAATACCCGCTTGAAGAAACCGTTGAAGCCTTCGAGCGTCTGCGCGAAGCCGGCAAGATCGGTCGTTGGGGTGTCTCCAACTTCGACGTGGCAGACCTGCAGGAGCTTGCCTCCCCAGCCTGTGCAACCAATCAGGTGCTCTACAACATCGAAGAGCGCGGCATCGAGTTCGATCTACTGCCCTGGTGGCAGCAACATCACTTGCCCTTGATGGCGTACTGCCCGATCGCGCAAGGCGGTGAGTTACTGTCCAGCGCGACGCTCAAGCAGATCGCCCATCGTCATGAGGTCACACCGGCGCAGGTCGCTCTGGCCTGGGTGTTGCGCCAAGAGGGCGTGATCGCCATTCCCAAGGCTGTGTCGCCGGAGCACGTGCGACTGAACGCAGCCGCCGCCAAACTGGTGCTCGATGAGCATGATCTAGACGCCATCGACCGCGTCTTCGGCGCGCCCAAGCGCAAGCATCCGCTGGCGATGGTCTAACCCGCTCGCAGAAACGGCGCCGTCCCTGGCGCCCGTTCCTGCGTGGGGCCGGGTTAACCGGCTACCGGGCTGCGCCAGTCATCCGACCCGGACGTGCCGGACACTTCGTGGGTCCATACGATCTTGCGATAGGTGAAGTACACGTCCTCCAAGTGTGTGAAGTGGGCATTGCTCGGGTCCTGGCAGTTGGGCATGCGTGATTGGATGTCCACGATGGTTGCCCCTTCCAGTTCGATGGTGAAGTAGTGCTCCTGTGCTCCGGCAGATGTGCTGCGCATCCATTCCAGGCGGCACGTGACCTGCTCACCGCTGGTCAAGGCGCTGAACAGGAGTGGTGATGACTTATCGAAGACCTTACTGATCATCAGCGGTTTGTGAACCCTCTGGCCGGTTGGTTGACCGGACTGTGGGTCCCGCGGAACGACTACTTGGTGGGAAAAGGCCTGGACCAGGATCTGGTCTGCATGGCCCTGCTGATAAGTGTTGCCTACAGAGTCCTGAGTAAATGTGCCTGCCGTAATCAAACCCTGTTTGACGCCGGTGATAGAGAGATACGCGGGTGTTGGCATGACGGGTTTCCTTGCCTGATTGAAAGGTCGTTCACACCGGCGACTGCGCCGGTTGGAGAAATGCCTATAACAAGAAACGTGCCTGAAAGTGTGGGAACCAATAAGTACTTGGTGTCCGTTGAGTGTCTGCGCGGCATGTAGAAAGTTATTGAGGGGTTGGAGGTGGTTTGTCGGGTATTAATTGCGCATAAGTGCGCATTTAATTGCTCGTGCCGATAGGGCGCCTGGCAATTGATTTTCGCTGATATTCGATTCGATAGGCTGGTTTTATTGCGCAATATCCGGCATATGCCTTAGTTTACGTCACCCGTAGGACAAGTCTTAAGTATGTGGTTATTGCTTGCTGAATGTTATTGGCATGGCTAAGGTTTGCGAACTTCGTGGCGAGTCGAGCGAAGCCAAGATGACATTCTAGTGCGAATTTTAAGTTTGCTTAGTTTGTTGTTCGTACCTTGATTAATTGCGTGCGGTCCTAAATGGGATACTCGGATAAACTCTGCGTTCATTATCTTGAACTTGCCAAACTACCCTGTTCGCAAACAAGTTTTGCTGGCGGTGATATACGGTATTCGAGTGAGTATGAAGCCCTGGAGTCTGAACTGGGAAAGATGCAGTCCATTCATGGCGCTGGCCAGCCGGACTGGCAAAAGACTCTGGACATCAGCGAATGCCTGCTGCGTGAGCAGTCCAAAGATCTGCGCGTGGCTGTCTGGCTGACGTGGGCGCTGTACCAGCGCGAATCCTTTGCCGGTCTGCTGGCAGGGCTCGGGTTGCTGCGTCATCTCTGTGAGCATCATTGGTCCACGGTGCACCCACAAAAGCTGCGCACCCGCAGCGCGGCGTTCGGCTGGTTGGTCTTGCGCCTTGAGACACTGCTTGTTCAAAGCCTTTCGCTTCAGGACCAGCAGCCTTTATTCCGAGCGTTGCTGGAACAACTCTCGCGCCTTGATGAGCTCTGGACTGCCCATTTGGGCGAGGGCGCGCCGCTCTTGCTACCGATTCGCAGGCAACTGGACCAGCGGATGGAGCTTGCGGCGCAGGGTCATCCCGCCGTCACAGGGGTGAGTGCCGTGATTGCACACGTCAAACAGGCCACCATCCCGTTGTCGAAAACCGAACTGACGGTCAACAACGAAAAGGACGCGCATAAATTGTTGCGTGCCTTGCAAGAACAAGCCCGTCCGTTGTGTACCTGGTGGTTGCGCCACAACGCTACCGACTTGCGGGCCTTGCACCTGAGCCGAACGCTGGCATGGCTGGCCATCGTCCGCTATCCGGACGCCAACAATGAGCGCGTCACCGCGCTGTACGCGCCGCCCTGCGACACGCTCAAACGCTATCAGGAGCGGTTTTGCCAAGGGCATCACGCCGATCTGCTGGTTGAACTTGAGGCTTGCTTCTCAGGTGCCATGTTCTGGTTCGACGGGCTGCACATGATCTGGCAATGCCTGGAGGCTCAGCAGGCGAAGCAGGCCATGACCGAACTGGAAGTGAGCTTTGCCCTGTTGCTGCAACGCTTGCCGGACTTACCGGCGTTTCGTTTTCACGATGGCGCTCCTTTTGCCAGCAGCAGTACTCGCGACTGGATCGCACTGCATGTTTCCCATCACCTGCAAGCGCCTGAAGTGCCCGGTGTGGTGGCCGATGCCGAGCCCTGGGAGATCGCTTTGCAGGATGTATTGCCTCGGCTGGGCAAAGAGGGACTCAAGGCCGCCGTGCAACAACTCAAGCAAGGCTTGCACGCCGCCCGCAGTGATCGAGCACGCTTTTACTGGCGCTTGGCCCAGGCGCGTTTATGTGTCCACGCGGGCAAGCATGAATTGGCGAAGATCCTGCTCGAACATTTGGATGTCGAGCTGCAACGCTCGGGCCTGGAGCGCTGGGAACCGGAGCTGGCGTTTCAAGTCACCCAACTCTTGCATCGCTGCTGCGACCTGATGCCGCAAAACCATGCCGTGCGCGAGCGCAAGGAAGACACCCACCGCAGGCTGTGCCTCTTCGATCTTGAAGCGGTACTTGAATAGGCTCACGAGCCAAAAAAAGGAGAAATACCATGGCCAAAGAAGGTTCGGTAGCACCCAAGGAACGCATCAATATCACCTTCAAACCCGCCATCGGTGGTGCTCAGGAAGAAGTCGAGCTGCCGTTGAAACTGCTGGTGCTGGGGGACTTCACCCAGCGTGAGGACCTGCGCAAGCTCGAAGATCGCAAACCCATCGCCATCGACAAGAACACCCTTGATGAGGTGCTGGCCAAACAGGCGCTGAGCCTCACGCTGAATGTACCCAACCGTCTCCAGGAGTGCGCCGAAGTTGAAGAACTCGCCATCCAGGTACGCATTAATTCGATGAAGGATTTCAACCCCGCAAACCTGGTGGAGCAGATCCCCGAGTTACACAAGCTGATGGCCCTGCGTGAGGCGTTGATGGCGTTGAAGGGACCGCTGGGCAACACGCCGAGCTTTCGTAAAGCCATCGAACAGGCTCTGGCCGATGACGACTCCCGTGCCCGGGTATTGGCAGAGTTGGGCCTGAACAGCCAAATCGCCTGATATTTCTCAGTAAAAGGACACTGGTGCCATGACGACTCAACACACTCCGATACCTGTACACAGCACTGATGAGTGCAGCATCCTCGACAACATCATCGCTCAGACTCTGTTGAGTGCGGACGACGAGGCCTACGGCATTGCAAAGCGTGGGGTCTCGGCCTTTATTGAAGAACTGATCAAGCCGCAGAACAGCAGTGAACCGGTCAAGAAGCGTCTGGTTGACCGGATGATTGCCGAGATTGACGAAAAGCTCAGTCGGCAAATGGATGAGATTCTTCACCACCCAAGTTTCCAGGCGCTGGAGTCCTCCTGGAAAGGCCTGCAGCTGTTGGTCGAACGCACCAACTTTCGAGAAAACATCAAGATCGAACTGCTGAATGTCTCGCGGCAAGACCTGCTGGATGATTTCGAAGACTCGCCAGAAGTGACTCAGTCAGGGCTCTATAAGCATGTCTACAGTGCGGAATACGGTCAGTTCGGCGGCCAGCCGGTGGGCGCGATCATCGCCGACTACTTTCTGTCGCCCAGTGCCCCTGATGTGAAGTTGATGCAATACGCCTCCAGTGTGGCTTGCATGGCCCATGCACCTTTTATCGCTGCCGCCGGGCCGGGTTTTTTCGGTTTGGAAAGCTTCACCGACCTACCTGATCTGAAGGATCTCAGGGACCATTTCGAAGGCCCTCAATTCACCAAATGGCAAAGCTTCCGCCAGAGCGAAGACGCCCGATATATCGGTCTGACTGTGCCGCGTTTCCTGCTGCGAACGCCTTACGATCCCCTTGAATGCCCGGTCAAGACGTTTGCCTACCGAGAAACCGTGGTGAACAGCCACGAGCACTACCTATGGGGTAACACCGCCTACACCTTTGCCACACGCTTGACCGACAGTTTCGCGCGGTTTCGTTGGTGCCCTAACATCATCGGTCCGCAAAGCGGCGGCGCAGTGGAAGACTTACCCTTGCATCACTTCCACAGCATGGGCGAAATCGAAACCAAGATTCCCACTGAAGTACTGGTGTCCGACCGCCGCGAATATGAACTGGCACAAGAGGGCTTCATTGCCTTGACGATGCGCAAGGGCAGTGACAATGCCGCGTTTTTCTCCGCCAGTTCGGTACAAAAGCCCAAGAGTTTCGGCATCAGTGCCGAGGGCAAGGAAGCGGAGTTGAATTACCGCCTGGGCACTCAATTGCCCTACATGATGGTGGTCAATCGTCTGGCCCATTACCTCAAGGTCCTGCAACGGGAGCAACTGGGGTCGTGGAAGGAGCGTACCGACCTTGAGCTGGAGCTCAACAAGTGGATTCGCCAGTACGTCGCAGACCAGGACAACCCCAGTGCCGAGGTGCGTGGGCGGCGGCCA
This sequence comes from Pseudomonas sp. RIT357, assembly GCF_000632245.1. NCBI lineage: Bacteria > Pseudomonadati > Pseudomonadota > Gammaproteobacteria > Pseudomonadales > Pseudomonadaceae > Pseudomonas > Pseudomonas sp. RIT357. Next base: position 49,173 of record NZ_JFYX01000013.1, on the reverse strand, counting down.
TTGCGTGCGGCGCGCATCGTGGTCAGTGACGTTGAGGGTGAGCCTGGTTGGTACCGGGTCAGCCTGAGCGTACGACCGCACTTCAAATACATGGGGGCTGACTTCACGCTGTCCCTGGTTGGCAAGCTCGATAAAGAATGAGCAGGGGCCAAGGGGTGACCCGCAACCGAAGTCTGTTTGAGCGACTCGGGTATCCAGCTGAGCATTCAGCCTGTGGCGTGAGGTCTGTCGCAGCTCACCTGGGAAAAATGCTCAGCATCCGCGCAGGCAGTGTGCAGACACTGCCGGACTACGGAATGCCGGACCTCAATGACATGAACCAGAGTCTGCATGAGTCCTTGAGCCAGTCGCGCTTATTGATCGAGCGGTTTATCCGCGCCTACGAACCACGCTTGAAACAAGTCCGCGTGAGGTCGTTACCCCGAGGTCACGACGCTTTGGCCCTGGCGTTTGCCATCGACGCCACGCTCTCTATCGACGGGGTGACGCAACCTGTGGTGTTCACCGCGCGCCTGCGGGATGCGGGACAGGTTGAGGTCTTGCCTGATGTCCTTTAACCAGTATTACCAAAGTGAACTCAGTGCGTTGCGTCTGCTCGGGCGGCGTTTCTCCGAGCGAAATCCCGCGCTGGCGCCCTTTCTAGGGGAGGCTGGCCAGGATCCGGATGTGGAGCGATTGCTGGAAGGTTTTGCCTTTCTCACCGGTCGCTTGCGCCAGAAATTGGATGACGAGTTGCCAGAGCTGACGCACTCGTTGATGCATTTGCTGTGGCCCAACTATATGCGGCCGATACCTGCGTTCAGCATTTTGCAGTTTGACCCGCTGAAGCATACGGGCGTCGGGGTGATGGTCGCACGGAATACGCCAGTCGAAAGCGGTGCGGTGAATGGCGAACGCTGTCGCTTTCGGACCTGTTACGACACCCGCATCCTGCCGTTGCAACTGAGCGCATTGGAGTATTGCGTCCAAGGCGAACAGGCGTTGATGAGCCTGCGCCTCGACATGAGTGCCGGAGGCAATTTCAGCGAATGTGAGTTCGACCAATTACGTCTGCATCTGGCGGGAGATCGCTACATCAGCCAAGGGTTATATCTGAGCCTATTGCGCGAGCTTGAAGGTATCGAGTTACGACCACTGGACTGCGATGGACGAGCTGTGAGCGCGGCTGATGGCAAGTCCCTGTTGTTGCGACTCGACGCTGAGCAGGTAAAACCGGTGGGGTTCGCCGAGGAGCATGCGCTGATGCCCTATCCGCACACTACGTTTAGTGGGTATCGCCATTTGCAGGAGTATTTCTCCTTTCCTGAAAAGTATCTGTTCGTCGATGTAAATGGGCTGGATGTGCTGCAGCGGTTGCCCCAGGACCAACTCAAGCAAATCTGCAGCATTCAAGTGTGCTTCACGTTGCGCGTGGGCTGCCAGACCACCGAGTGCCCCACTTTGAGCAACGTGAAGCTGTACTGCACGCCCATCGTCAACCTGTTCAAACATGATGCAGTTCCGATACGCCTGGACGGCAAGCAGGACGAGTACCTGCTGATTCCTGGAGAGTACGCGCGGGAAAATGCTTGTGTGTTTTCCGTAGATAAGGTCATGGGTTGGCGCCCTGGCGGGTTGGGGTATCAAGCGTACGTCCCGTTTGAAACCTTCGAGCATGATGGCGATATCGACGCTTCGGCGCCCCCCACCAGCTACAGCATTCGGCAGCGCGCGTCGGCGCACCACACAGGGCTCGATACTTGGCTGACGTTTGGAAATGGGCAGGTGCATGCCCAGGAAACGCTGTCGATCGAGCTGACATGTACCAATCACAACCTGCCTCGGCAATTGCAGGCAGGTGACATCAATCAACCCTGTGAGCAGACGCCGGAGGGGTTGTCGTTTCGCAATATCTGCGCGCCGACCGCGAGTTTTGCGCCGCCCCTTGACCAGGATTTTCTCTGGCGACTGATCAGCAACATGTCGCTCAACTATTTGTCACTGACCGATATCAACGCGTTCAAGGTGCTCCTGCAAACCTACGACGTGCCGCGTTACCACGACCGGCACGCGCAAAAGGTCAGCCAGAGAAGGTTAGGTGCGTTGCGATCCATCAGTCATAGGCCGGTCGATCGTTTGTACCGCGGAATGCCATTTCGTGGCTTGCAGATTGACCTGAGCATTGATTTCGAAGGCTTCCTCGGGAGGGGCGAAGCGTTTGTGTTCGCCTCGGTGCTGAACGAGTTCTTCGCGCTTTACGCAAGCCTCAATGCCTACCACGAACTACGTGTCATCAGCACACAAGGAGATGTGTACCTATGGCCACCCCGGATGGGGCAGCAGCCCCTGCTTTGAAGGAACTGTGCAGTGCGATCCGCGAATATTCGCTGTTCCAGGCGATTTTGCAGGTGATCAAGCGCCTGCGCGACGCCCATCCGTTGCTGGATGACGACGCGCTCTATGACAGGTTGGAGTTTCAGGCCAACCCAGGTCTTGGTTTTCCCGGTCACGACATCGATCGGGTGGAGTTTTTTGTTGAACACGGTCAATTGCGTGCGCGTCTTCGCATCAACGTTCTGGGGCTGTGTGGCGCTGGGTCGCCCTTGCCGGCGTTTTACGGCGAGCAGGCGTTTGCCGATGAGGCGAGCGGACACGCCACTCGCGATTTTCTGGATCTGTTTCACCATCGTCTGCAACGGCTGATGCTGCCGATCTGGCGCAAATACCGTTACCAGGTGAGCTTCCAGGCGCAGGCCCGTGACGCGTTTTCCGAGCAGATGTTTGCGTTGATTGGGTTGAAGGGCCGGCAGCTGCGCACTGCAGCGCAGTTGGACTGCAAGCGGCTGTTGCCCTACCTGGGTCTGCTTAGTCTGCGGGCGCATTCGGCGGCGGTAATCGAGACAGTGCTGCGTTACTACTTCAAGCACGACCGCGTGTTTATTGAGCAGTGGGTCGAACGCTCGGCGGTCATTACTCCCGCGCAGTTGAACCAGTTGGGTGTTGCCAACAGCGTGCTGGGCACCGACCAGGTTTTGGGAGACCAGGTCGCCGATTGCGGTGGCAAGTTCAGGGTGCACGTACAGGGCCTGGATTGGCAGCAGTTCCACGGTTTTTTGCCGACGGGTGCGGACTATCCGCTGCTGTGTGCGTTGGTACGACTGACCGCTCGCGACCCGCTGGATTACGACCTGCGCCTGGTGCTGGACAAGGAGTCCATCAGGCCGTTGCACGTGGGTGAATACAACGTCTGCAGGCTGGGTTGGACCAGTTGGCTGGCACACGAATGCGCCGACGGTGTGGTCATCGTGGCCAACAACGCTCACTAGGGGCTCTTGATGATGAATGTAGACCTGCAACAACTTATCCGGACGTTGACGCCTGCGGTCCGCCAAGACTTGGAGCGCTCGGCTGAGCGTTGTGTGGCGCGTGGTGGCAGGGAAGTGCTTGTAGAAGACTTGCTATTGGCCCAGCTGGAACATCGCGATGGCCTTTTAATGAGAGCCTTGGCCGACGCGGGGATCGAAGCGCAGACGCTGCAAGCAACGCTGCAGCCCAAGGGGGAGGGAAGTGCTTCACGTAACCCGGTGTTTGCCCAAGCCCTCGTGCAATGGTTGCAGCAGGCATTGTTGGTTGCTCATTTGGAGTTGCGTCAAACCGACGTGGACCATGGTGCGCTGTTACTGGCGCTGTTGCATCACCCGTTGCAACACGCAGGCAGTCGCTATTACGCGTTGTTGAGCCGTTTGGATGCACAGCGCGTACAGGGCTTCGTGCTGAGCCAGCGCCCGGACATCATCCCCGCCGCAAGCGACGAGTCATGGCTGGCACGTTTCACCCATGACCTGACACGCCAGGCGCGCGAAGGGCGTATCGACCCGGTGCTGTGTCGTGATGGCGAGATTCGTCAGTTGATCGACATCCTCATGCGTCGACGCAAAAACAATCCGATCCTGGTGGGGGAGGCAGGGGTAGGCAAGACCGCTGTTGTCGAAGGTCTTGCGTTGCGCATCGCCAGTTCACAAGTACCGGAGCCGCTCCAGAATGTGCGGGTGCTGACCCTGGACATGGGTTTGCTGCAAGCGGGTGCCAGCATCAAGGGCGAATTCGAACGACGGCTCAAGGGCGTGATCGACGAAGTCAATGCGTCGCCCCAACCGGTGATTCTGTTTATCGATGAAGCGCACACCTTGGTGGGCGCGGGCGCCCAGTCGGGAGCCGGCGACGCAGCCAACCTGCTCAAGCCAGCCCTGGCCCGCGGCGAGTTGCGCACCCTGGCGGCCACTACTTGGTCCGAATACAAGAAGTACTTCGAAAAAGATCCTGCCCTGGCGCGGCGTTTCCAGCCTGTGCTGGTCGGTGAGCCCAGCGTGGAGCAGGCGATTTCGATCCTGCGTGGTCTGGTTCCGGCGTATGAAGCCAGCCATGAGGTGTACATCCGTGACGATGCGGTCGTGGCGGCGGCGCAAATGAGCGCACGCTACCTGGCAGGGCGTCAGCTGCCCGACAAGGCCGTGGATGTGCTGGACACCGCCTGTGCCCGTGCGCGCATCAGTCAGGTAACGATGCCAGAGGCATTAGAGCGTTTATGCACCGAACAGGCTGAAGGCTCGCGGCAACGGGACGCGCTGAGTCGAGACAGAGACGCAGGGCTTGCGGTGGATGAGCAGGCTGTGCACGCATTGAACCTGCGATTGGCGGCTATCGAGAGTGAGCGTCAACGTTTGGAACAGCACTGGTTCGAACAACGGGTGCTGGCGGACCAGGTGCACGTTTGCCCGCGACGGGTGGCACAGGTTATCGGCGCATGGACGGGTATTCCCGTTGAGCAGTTGTCCCTTGAACACAGTGAATCGGTGCTGGGGGTTGCCGATGCTCTGCGCTCGCGCATTCTCGGCCAGGAACCCGCCATACAGGCGCTCGACCGCAACTTGCGTGCCGTGGCGGCCGGGCTGAACAAGGCCGAAGCGCCGGTCGGTGTATTTTTGTTGGTCGGCCCAAGTGGCGTGGGCAAAACCGAAACCGCCTTGGCGCTGGGTGATTTGCTGTATGGCGGCGAGCGTTTTGTCACCACCCTCAACATGTCGGAATTTCAGGAAAAACATGCCCTGTCCCGGCTGATTGGCGCACCACCCGGTTATGTCGGGTATGGCGAGGGGGGTGTGTTGACCGAGGCTGTGCGTCAGCGACCCTATTCGGTGGTATTGCTCGACGAAGTCGAAAAGGCCGACCCGGAAGTGTTGAACCTGTTCTATCAGATCTTCGACAAGGGGCTGGCCAATGATGGAGAGGGCCGGGAAATCGATTTTCGCAATACGCTGATCCTGATGACCTCCAACCTGGGCAGCGAGTGCATCGTCGACTTATGCGCTGGAGGTCTGCGACCTGACACCCAGGTGCTGCAAGACGCAATCCGCCCCGCGTTGCGCGACTACTTCAAACCGGCACTGCTCGCCCGGATGCGGGTCGTGCCTTATTACCCGGTTGTGGGTTCGGTGCTGCATGACCTGGCCAGAGTCAAGCTGGACCGTCTTGGGCGAAGGTTGAAGTCGCGCAAGTTGGCATTGAGCTATACGACAGAGCTCGTCACTCACATGGCCGAGCGATGCACCCATAGCGACAGCGGTGCGCGGTACATCGATCACTGGATCGAGATTCATCTGTTGCCGCAGATAGTCGATCGGCTTTTGGGGGCGATGGCCATGGGTGAGTCCCTATCGCTGGTGCATGCCAGTCTGGATGGTGACGGGCAGCCGATCTGCGAGTTCAGCCTATGATCAACAGTGGGTTTGCCCAGCTACCCGAGCCGCTGGCCTATGCCGAGTCGTTATTGGCCTGGTTCACCCGAATGGGTATCGACAGTGACGAGTCAACGTTGCCAGACCTGTGTGTTGCAGCGGCAGCGCAACTGAGTCAATGCGAACTCAGCCAGTTGTACGGGTGTGACGAGAGCACAGGTCGACTCGATCTGATTGCCCAGCATTTGCCTGGCGCGCTGCCCCCGGGCGACCTCGCTTGCGGTCCCGACTTTCAGCATCAGCAACTGTTGCATTACGTCCTCAGTCGTTGCTGTTCCCTGAGCCTGGAGAACCTGGAAGACAGCGTGTATGAGAGCGGGTTTTTACCGGCGACAACAGTGCCGTGGCGCTCACTGTTATGCGTTCCGCTGGTCGGTCGCCACAACGCGGTCGCGGGTCTATTGCTGTGCGCCAGCCGGCAGCCGAGATGGCTGCAGAACTACGGCCCGTCGTTAAGTCAATTGGGTAGCTTCGCCTTGAGTCAACGGGCTTTGTTGCGACGGGGGCGTCCTGAGAACATCGCTTCCCAGGCCAAAGTCTGCGCACCCACCGCTCGTGTCACCTATGGGCTGACCGGCAACAGCACAGCCATGGACGAAACCTACCGTCTGATCGGTAAGGTGCTGAATGCTCCCTACACGGTGCTTCTGCGCGGGGAGACCGGAACCGGAAAAGAAGTGGTGGCCCGGGCCATCCATACCTCTGGGCCGCGCGGTAGCAAAGCATTTGTGGTGCAGAACTGTGCGGCGTTTCCCGAGGGGCTGCTGGAAAGCGAGCTGTTCGGCTATCGCAAAGGCGCCTTTACAGGTGCGGAACGTAACCACGTCGGGCTATTTGACGCCGCCAATGGCGGCACATTGCTCTTGGACGAAATCGGCGATATGCCCTTGTCGCTCCAGGCCAAGCTGCTACGGGTGCTGCAAGAAGGCGAGGTCCGACCGCTGGGAGCCTGTGCGGCCCATAAGGTCGATGTGCGGATTATCGCTGCGACCCATCGCGACCTCAGTGCAATGGTGGCCGACGGTACGTTTCGCGAGGACTTGTATTACCGACTGGCGCAGTTCCCGATCGAATTACCGGCCTTGCGTGAGCGGGACGGCGATGTGTTGCTGTTGGCGCGACAGTTCGCCCAATCGGCCTGTTCGGCACTGGGTCGCACAGCGGTGCAATGGTCTGCTGCCGCCTTGGATCAACTGTCGTGCCACGCTTTTCCCGGCAATGTTCGTGAGCTCAAATGCCTGGTGGAACGCGCGGTGCTGCTCTGTGACGACGGAGTGGTGCTGCCGGAGCACCTATCGCTGTCGTCCGCGTCGAGCGCTACTCCCGTTGACGCAACATTGCGCCAGCGCCTGGAGCAGGTTGAACGAGCATTCCTGATCGACTGCCTGCACAAGAATCGTGGCAATCGGACCCGCACGGCACGTGAATTGGGTGTCGCTCGCCGCACGCTGCTCTACCGCCTTACACGCTTGAAAATCCCTGTTGGCGACGTTCGAGGGGGAGGCTGATTCATGCACATACAGACCTCACTCTTAGTGGCCAGCCTTACTTTCATTGGAGATACCTGATGCCTCTTCGTACGTGGAAAGCCTTGGGGCTTGTCCTGTGTTTGTTGAGCGGCTGCAACGCCAATTACGTTTTTGATGATGCTGACTACCGTCCGCTGGGTGATCCCCAGGCGACCCGTCGCAGCGATTGAACAGGGAAGCCTTGCCATGCAATTAGTGTTTGAGGTGTGTAATGCCGAAAGCGGTGAGCCTGCTTGCGTCAAAACATTTGATGGCGTTGGCGGCGTGATCGGCCGCGGGGCGGGTTGTGACTGGGTCATTCCCGACGCCAGTCGGTTGCTTTCCAGTCATCACGGTCTGGTCAGTTACCGGGAGGGGCAGTATTTCTTAACGGATATCAGCAGTAACGGCATTGGCGTGTCGGGCAGTACGGAACGTTTGGGCAAGGGGCAAGCACGACTGATCAACGAGGGCGATGTCTACCAATTGGGGGCGGTGCAAATCCGTGCGCGGTTGATGGCCCGGGGGGCACAAATGGGCCAGCAGCCGTTGTTCCGCACCGACAGGATTCCTGACGATGCCTTTTTGGTGCTGGACCCCTTGCACGCGCTGGATTGTGAAGCACTGTATGGCGATTTAACCGAGGGGCTGGAGGTGTCAAAGCCCTTGGCCGAGCAAGCGAACGGTGCACTTTTTCACGGCGCCGTCGAGCAGGATCACTTGATCGTGCCCAGATGGAGTGGGCCATTGGCGGATGAGGCCTTGACTCCAGCCGAGCAGGTTGCTGCACCCGCCCGTGACCCCTTCTGGTCCCAATTCGCCGAGGCTTTGGGCATGCAGCTGGATGCGCTCGATCCACCGGCGTGCGAGGCCGTCGCGCTGAAGGTGGCGGGTCTTTTCAGGCAAACCATCGAAGGTCTGCAGCAGAGTCTGCGGACTCGCGATGAGTTGAACGCAGAGTTGGATCTGGGCCGGACCTCGCCTGCGCTCAAGCGCTACAACCCCTTGAATGAGTGCGCCGATACCCAGTCAGCCTTGACCGCATTGTTGGGCCCCGGCGAGTTGGGGCAGTTGCCTGCTGAGGTAGCAGTCGCCCAGGCGTTCCGGGATATGCAAGTCCACCAACTGGCCTTGGTCGTTGCCTGCCGTGCCGCAATGCGCGGCGCGGTTGCGGCATTTGCACCCAGCCATCTGTTGCTGTGCTTCGAGCGCCAGAGCACACCGGCCAGGTTCTCAACGGATGGATCTCATTGGCGGGCTTACCAACGCCATTACCGGAGCCTGATTGATGAACAAACCTCGGGCGAGCATCTGTTGCGTAACGAGTTTTCCAACGCCTACGAAGAGCAGGTGCGCCTGGTCGCTACTTTGCACACGACTTATCCGGGATGACCTTCATGTATCGAGCCACCGTTGTATCAATACTGATCGCACTGAGCCTGCTGGCCGGTTGCGCCAGCCTGTCACCTTTTTCGACCCTGACCAAGGTGGACCTGACGTTGACGGCAAGTGAAGGCGTCAATCCCGATCTTCATGGCCGTCCTTCTCCTGTCGTCGTGCGCCTGCTTGAGCTGCGACACCCCGTAGCGTTTGAACATGCTGACTTCTTCACCCTCTATAACCGCGCCGCGCAGGCGTTGCCCAAGGACTGGGTAAACGGCGAGGAGTTGGAGCTGCGCCCCGGTGAGCAACTGGCGTTCAAGCTCAGTGTTGAGCCACAGAGCCGTTATGTCGGGGTGCTGGCTGCCTATCGGGACCTTCCCCATGTGCAATGGCGGCTTGTGCTGCCCGTAGCCCAGCAACGATTGACGCGTGTTGAGCTGATGCTCGACGAGTCCGGGGTTCGCGTCGTTACCCCTCAAGCCCCAAGGTAGGAGGATCAGAGATGCAGGTTCATAAAGTTGTCTGGCAGGAGGGCATGCTGCTTCGCCCCCAACACTTGCAGCACAACGACCGCTACTACCGCGAGCAGCTCAACCGCACCCGCTTGCTGGGAATTGATGGCTGGGGGTTCCTGACCCTTGACGTCGATGTGCAATACCTCAATTTGGGCAAAGTGGTCGTCAACCAGGCCAGCGGTGTATTTCCCGATGGCAGCTTTTTCGAGCTGAACAACGCAATGGAACCCCTGGTGTTGCAGGTCCCTGCCAACACCAGTGGGCAGGCTGTGTATCTGGCGTTGCCATTGGCCATCGGCAATCAGGTCGAGGTGCGCCAGCGAGAGCAAAGCGATGTGCTGGCTCGCTACGTCAGTTGCGCAGCGCAGATCAGCGATTCCAATGCCGGTGTTGAGTCCCGTTGCCAGATCAACTGTGCACACCCGGACCTAAGATTGCTGTTAGGCGAGCAACCCGCTGACGCGCTGCATGTGAAACTGCAGGTCGCCCAAGTGCTGGACTCGACGGGCGAGGGAGGTGTGCGGCTGGACGCGGATTTTGTACCGACGTTTATCTATCTGCAAAGCTCTGGCTATGTCTCGTCATGCCTCAAGGAGGTCATCAGTCTGCTCACCACCCGAGGCGATGCGATTGCCGAGAGAATCAGGGGCGGGGGCGGATCGGAGGGCGCTCAGATTGGCGACTTTCTCATGCTGCAATTGATCAACCGTACCGAGTTGGTGTTGCGCCACTTTTTGAGTCAGGGCCAAGTGCGTCCGGAGGCTCTGTACCGGGTGTTGCTGTCGATGCTGGGCGAGTTGTCCACGTTCTCCACCGATAACAAGCGTCCAACGGTGGAAAGTCGTTACAAGCATGGTGAGCAGGGGGCGAGTTTTCGCGGGTTGATGGACGGCATCCGTGCAGTGCTGTCGTTGGTGCTGGAGCAACACGCCATCGAGTTGCCATTGGAGCAGCGGCAGTATGGGGTGCTGGTGTGCCCGGTGAGTGACCTCAAATTGCTGGGCAGCGCGACCTTCATTTTGGCGGCAACGGCGCAGTGCGACTCCGAAGAACTGCGCCACCGCCTGCCGGCACACCTGAAAATTGGCTCCGTGGAGCGCATCCGCGAGCTGGTCAACCTGCACCTCGCCGGTATCAAGGTCAAGCCACTGCCGGTGGCGCCTCGACAGATTCCGTTCCATGCCGGCAAGACCTATTTCATGCTCGAACTCAGTGCCCGAGACATCGCGCAGTTGGAGCAATCGGGTGGCTTTGCATTCCACGCCAGCGGCGAGTTCGCCGGGCTCGAACTCAACTTCTGGGCCATCAGGAACTGAATGCCATGACGATGGACAGCGAATACCCGCAGGACGAGAAAACCGTTCTGCTTGACCTCGATGGTCGCGCGCCCGCCCAGGCGACGGTGACGGACTTCCCATCACCTCCGCGCTTTGAGCAGTTGGAGGACCGGATGATCTACACCGCCGGTCTGCAAGGAGCACAGAGCTTTAATTTCGGGCCCAACGCCCTAGTGGCCGCTGCCTGGGAACTCTTGTCGCAGGTCGTCCAGCTCAAGGGCAGCACCGGCCGGGAAAGCTTGCAGACCCTCAACGATCGATTGTCGTCGGGGATTACCGCGTTTGAAACGCATGCCTTGCACCAGGGCGTAGAGGCTTCCCAGGTCATGTCGGCGCGCTATGTGCTGTGCAGTGTTATAGACGAGGCGGTGGTCACTACGGCGTGGGGCAGTCGCAGTGACTGGTCGAAGACCAGCCTGCTGAGCCGCTTTCACAACGAAACCTTCGGTGGCGAAAAGTTTTTCCGGCTACTGGAGCGCTTATCCCGCGACCCCGTCAAGCACCTGGCGTTGCTGGAGCTGATGTACCTATGCCTGTCACTGGGTTTCGAAGGTAAATACCGCATCATGGAGCGAGGAGGGATGCAGCTGGAAACGGTACGAGATGGTTTGTACCGACAAATCAGGCATGTGCGTGGTGAGCGCCCGCTGATGTCTTCTCCCGCTCCCTTGGGACGGGCACCTGGAGCACGGCTGCGCATAATTTCCGTCACCGGGTTCGTCGTCTTCACCCTCGGCTGTGTGCTGGCTATGTACTTGGCGTTTGCATGGGCATTGGCTAATGAACGCATGACAGTGCTGCAACCCTTTCAAATGTTGGCGCCGGATCAGACACGGTCGCCCTTGTAACGCTGGGAGTAATGAATGAACGCATTCTTCATGGGCGTGGGCACAGTGCTGCGCAAAAGTTGGGTCTGGAGCCTGTTGATCGTGTTGTGCAGCGCGCTGCTCGTATGGTTTTTTGGGCCGTTGCTGGCGGTGGATGATCACCGGTTCTGGCAAGGCGCTCCGGCTCGGCTGTTGACCATCAGTGGATTGTTCCTGCTGTGGGGGCTAGCGATGGTCATGGTGGGTGGGCGCCGTTCCGCACGACTTAACCAGCCTGCACACCAGGAGCGTCATGAGCGCCTGGGGTTGGTCGAGGACGAGCAGAAGCAGGTAAGAGGGCGCTTCAAGGAGGCGTTGCACACGCTGAAAACTTCGCGTCGCTACGGTGAACGCAGTGAGCGTTGGCGCAGCGACTTGCCGTGGTATCTGTTGATCGGGCAGCAGGGAAGTGGCAAGACTCGCCTGTTGGCTGCCTGCGGATCGCACTTTGCGCTTGATCGAGGCGAGGGGATTAAAACCCCTGGCGCGTCACAGTATTTTGATTGGTATCTGGCCGACGATGCCGTACTCGTCGAGAGTGCGGGGCGCTACCTGGCTCAACCGGACAGCGCCGTCGACGGGGCAGGGTGGTCGACGTTTCTAGGCCTGCTCAAAGTCCGGCGCAGGGCTCGTCCGCTCAATGGCGTGATCGTGACCCTGGCGGTGGAGACGCTGCTTGGCAGCAATGAACGCGATCTGGACTTGCATGCGCGAAACGTACATACGCGGTTGCAGGACATCCAGCAGACGCTGCATGTGGATGTGCCGATTTACTTGGTGTTGACCCACGCTGACCGACTGCCAGGCTTTGTGGAATTCTTTGATGCGGCACAGGGCGACAGTGCCGACTCTCTGCTGGGAGAGCGTTTGGTGACAGGCCCGGCCGGTGCTGACATTACCCAGGTCCGTGAAGCGTTCGAGGCGTTGCTGCAACGCCTCGCCGCAGAGTTAATCCCGCGTTTGCATCAGGAGCGAAACGCAGAGCGTCGCGGCCAGATGCTCGACTTTCCGCGGCAGGTCGCGCAAATCGGGGAGCGTTTGTGCCTGTTTGTGGAGTCTGCGTTCTCTGCCCACCGCTTCCAGCGTATTAACGGTTTGCGCGGGTTTTACCTGACGTGTGCACAGACGGCTGACAGACGTTCCCACTTTGTACAGGGCCTGTTCAACCGGGTGATTGTTGCCGAGGCCAATCTTGCGGGACTGCATACTCCAGAGCGACAGCGTATCCGTCGACATCAAGGGTTGCTGGCGGTGGCGGCTTCCCTGGCTATTCTCGGCGCGGGAGGGCTGTGGGCCTACAGCTATTCGGTCAACCACCAACGCTTGATGCAACTGGCTCAACTGAGCAAACCACAGCCGCCCGCCGTGCCAGGGTTGGACGTTACCCTGGCGCGGCTGCCGCTGTTAGATGCTCGCTTGGCCGCTACTCAGGTATTTCCCGCGTTGGCGGACGCTCGATTGGTCGAGCGCGGGGGGTTGTATCAAGGGGAGTTGAGTCGGCCGCTGCTGGTCAGTGCCTATGAAGATTCACTGCGTGAGCAGTTGCTACCTCTGGTCTCCTCGATGCTGGAAGAACAGGTGCGAGCCAGTCTTGGCGACCGCGAGGAACTGCTGGATAGCCTGCGGGCTTACCTGATGCTCAGCCTGCGTGAGCGTCGCGATAACGGTTGGCTCGCGCAGCGTGTAGCCGGTCATTGGTCGGTGCGTTATGCCGGTGATGCTGCGACGCAGAATCGGTTGAATGAACACCTTGCACGATTACTGGGGCTGTCGTTCGAGACGTCCTCGGACGTTGAACTGGTTGCTGAGGCTCGCCAGGAGTTGCGTGGTGAATCCTTGGCAGGCGTGGTCTACCGGGTGCTGCGTGACCAGGCGAGAAGTCTTGAGCCTCTTCGCCTGGCCGAGGGACGGGGGTTTGTCACTGCCGAGCAGCCCATACCCGGCTTCTACACCAAACGGTATGTGCAGTATTTTGAAAGGCAAGGCCCGCGCCTGGTTAACTCCATCGCTCAGGATAATTGGGTCATCGGGGAGGGCGCAGATCTGAGTGCACTGGATTTGCGGCGTTTGATGCTGGAGTTGGAGCAGCGCTATTTCAGTGAGTACGCTGATACGTGGAGTGAGGCGCTTGGTCAAGTTCGTCTGCAGGAAAGTAACAGCCTGAGGCAGCATGCGGACGGGCTTGCCAGCCTGGCGTCAGCGCAGTCGCCGTTGGTGCAACTGTTGCAACAGGTTCGGGAAAATACGCGCTTGCTCTCGGCCACTGATCGCCTTGAGGCCGTTACCCAACAGGTCGTGGATGTGGAGACTTCCGCTTCCAGTGTGTTGCTCAGCCAACTGCAGGGGCAGGCTGCACCTGACTCTGCCCGACGCGCGCTGCAGCGTCGGTTCGACCCTCTGCATCAATTGCTGGATGCGGAACAAAACCCCGGCGTTGAGCTGACGCAGGCTTTGCGGCTGCTCGATGGATGGCATCTGCAACTGGCGGCCCTGAACCGCGAAGGCGTGCCGGAGCAGGCGGTATTTACGATGGTCAGGCAGCGTATGGAAGGGCAACAGCCGTTGTTGGGTAGCCTGCGTGATGCTGCTGCGCGCTTGCCGCTGCCGCTCAAAGGCTGGTTTGAAGGCATTGCCGATGACAGCTGGCGACTACTGCTCGACGATGCCTATGTGTATATCAATCAGCGCTACCAAAGTGAGGTCTATGGCTTTTACACCAAGGCGATCCAGCATCGGTATCCGTTCGATGCCACTGCCACCAGTGATGTCGCCCTTGGCGATTTCCAGGCGTTTTTCAAACCCCAGGGCGCCATGGCGAGCTTTTATGAAAGCTACCTGCGCTCCTTTGTCAGTGCCGAGGGCAGTCGCTATCGCCTACGGGGGCTCGATGGCCGTAGCCTGGGGCTGTCGCGCTCACTGTTAGACCAACTGACCAGAGCCCAGATGATCCGCCAGGGCTTCTTCACCGAAGATCAGGGGGACTGGGCGGTGCGGTTCACGCTGGCTCCCTATAGCCTTGATCAGGCAGTCAGCCGTGCCGTCTTGAGCATTGGGGATCAACACCTTGAATACCGTCATGGTCCGATTGTGCCTATGGCGTTCCAGTGGCCGGGCGAGACGGATAATGGCCGTAGCAGCCTGGTACTGGAGAGGGGTGTGCAGCGGCCGTTGGGGATTGAAAAAAACGCGGGCCCCTGGTCGTTGTTTCGATTTTTCGAGCTGATGCAAAGTGAGCCAGCGATTGGTCAGGGCGCACAGCTGATCAAGGCCGAACTCGATGGCATGCGCGCCAACTTCCTGCTCAGCAGTCAGCGCAGTCTCGGTCCGTTCCAAATGGCGAACTGGCGCACATTCCGCTTGCCGGAGCAACTGTGAACCAGGCACATACCGCGGGATACAGTGCTGGGCGAACGGCCCGGGGCAAGGCGCGTTTGCGCAACGAGGACGCGTTTCTCGACTGCCCCCAGCGGGGGTGTTGGGCAGTAGCCGACGGTATGGGTGGTCATCAGGCTGGGGATGTGGCCAGCCGCTGGGTAATCAGCAGCCTGGCTTCGTTACCTGATCAGGGCAGCTTTGACGAACGGGTCGAGGCCGTGAGGCGGTGTTTGCGATCGCTCGACAGTGAAATGGGGCAAGCAATAAAGCAAGCCGCCGAGGGCATCATGGGCAGCACCGTGGTGGTGCTACTGCGCGAGGGCAATCGCGCCGCGTGCATTTGGGTCGGGGATAGCCGTTGCTATCTGTGGCGGGGACAGCGGTTGTACCAACTGTCGCGGGACCACTCGCTGTGGCAGCACCTGATGGACAAGCAGCAGTTGAGCCTGGAGCAGGCCCAGGCCCATCCAGATGCCAAGGCGTTGACCCGTGCCATTGGCGGCCGACAGCCACTGAGCCTGGCAGTGCTGGAACTCAGTATCCAGCCGGGGGATGTATTTTTGTTGTGCAGCGATGGTTTGTATCAGGGGCTCAGCCACGGCGAACTGGGCAGCGCCCTGAGTGTGGGGACGCCCTTGCAGGTGGTGGATCGCTTATTTACCAACGTAATGCGAGGGGCCGCGCGGGATGACCTGACGGCCGTGGTGGTTCAGCCATGAGTGCAGTCACCGGCCCACCGAACCTGCTTGCAGGACGCTATCACCTCGAACGCGAATTGGGCACAGGCGGGATGGGCGTGGTTTACCGCGCCCGTGATCTGCTGCACGAGGCGTTCGGCGAGCCCAACGCATGGGTAGCGCTGAAGCTGCTGGGCGATACGCTCGCCGAATCCCCCGACGGCCATGTATTGCTGTACAGCGAGTTCGCCCTGACCCGAAGCCTGCGCCACGATCATGTGGTCAGAACGTTTTCCTTCGAGGTTGACACCCCGCGCCAGGTTGCATTCTTCACCATGGAGTTGCTCACCGGTATGACCCTGGACCGGCTGCTCAAGGAGTGCCCTGATGGATTGCCTTGGAGGGAGCTGAAACCCATCGCAATGCAACTCTTGGATGCGCTGGCGTATGCCCACCAGCAGGGCGTTCTGCATGGCGACGTGAAGCCCGCCAATATCATGGTGGGCGAGCAGGGTGTGCAGTTGTTTGATTTTGGTTTGGGGCATGGCGAGGCACAGCAGGCTGCAGGTTTGCCTGGCTTGAGTCGCAGCCGCTTAAACGCCTGGACGCCGGCGTATGCGGCACCGGAATTGATGGCGGGCGGGCGCCTGTCTCCCAGGGCCGATCTGTATGGCGCGGCCTGTGTGATCTATGAACTCGCCCAGGGAAACCGCCCCGGCAAGTGGCAGTTGAATAAGCCATTGCCGAGGCCACGACAACTGCCCCGCCAGTGCTGGTCCGCGTTGCGTTGTGCGTTGGAGGTGGACCCTGAACGACGCACCCTTTCGGCCGAAGAATTGTGCGAAGCGATAAATGGACGGCGACGCCACTGGTTTTTTTAGTGGGTGTATCAGCCGTTCAAATCGTGCAGTTGGCAGTATTCGACCCAACTCAGTCCGGCCATCTGCGCCACTTCCTTGTGCACTTCCAGGCGAAGGGCCTCGAAGTCCTCGGAGGAGTCGGTGGTCAGTTTGAGTGTCAACTCCCATGCAAAGAGACCCTGGCGTTCGGCTTCTGCCTCAAACGCTTCATGCAACCGTTCGGCGCGGTACTGTGCCAGGGTTTCGCCCTTGGCCTGGGCGGCCAGCGGATTCAGGGTGTTCAGTTCTGCGGCCACATCGGGGTGTTCGTTCAAGAATCGGTCCAGCGCGAGCTGGTGGTTATCGCCAGGTGGTGACAAGGGTGTGCTCCAAATCAGATGGAATCAGGCTTCAGTTTTTGGCCCGAGACGAGCCATATGCGCATTAAGCGCAGACAACAGGTATTGAAGCAGATTCCAGGATTGGCCCAGGTCACAACATTCAACAATTGAAAAAAAACCGGCGTTGCCTGCTATTCATTGCTGAAATTTCCGCCCTGAACATGGCAAAAGGCTTTCGCTCCCGGTGTCAGGACGTGTAGCGTTAGCCCCGGTATTTTGGGCACTGCCTTCCATGGGCAGAGGGCGATGGGCAGAGGGTGGGTCATGGCGCAAACGCTGTTCAAACTGTTCTTCACCCAGCGTCTGGCTGCCTTGGCCAGTACCGAGTCGTTGCGTGCGATCCGCGAAGGGCTGCTGTGGATCCTGCCGTGCCTGCTGGTGTCAGCGGGTTTTCTGATCCTGTCCGAATGTGCGCGGGTACTGGGGTTCGATCCGCAGGTGGTAGCGCTCCTCGCAGGGTTGCACAACCAGATCAGTTCAGTGATTCCGCTGCTGGTGGCGGCTTCCATCGGTTACATGCTGGCGATCCAGTACCGCCTGCCGCAGTTACCGGTGGCGTTTCTGTGCCTGGCTCATGTAGTGGTCGCGACCTTTATCCTGCGCGAATACCCCCGCGCGTCTGCCACGTTCGTCCTGTTTATCGCCATTGCCTCACCGCTGCTGAATGTGCCGGCCATGGCCTGGCTGTACCGCTACCGCTGGACCCGCCTGGTCAATGAAGACCTGGTAGGGCACAACCTGCGGGGTACGATCAATATGGTGGTGCCCGGTGCCATCACCGCTCTGGCGCTGGTGGTGGCGCTGTCTTTGTTGCTGCAGATTCCTTACGTGGCGCAGTTGCAGGGGCCCCAGGTGATTGAAGCCCTGGAGTCGCCCTATGGCAGCGGTTTGTTTGTCACGTTGATGAACTCGCTGTTGTGGTTTTTCGGGATCCACGGCGTGTACGCCATGCAACCGCTGTTCGACGTACTGGATCAGGCGGTGGTGCTCAACGGCGCCGCGCTGGCAGCAGGTGAGCCGATCAAATATGTACTCAACAGCGGCCTATTGGGCAGTTTTGCCTTTATCGGCGGCTCGGGCGGTGCATTGTGCTTGCTGGTGGCAATCCTGCTGTTTTCCAAGAGTCAGTCGATGCGCCTGCTGGCCGTGGCGAGCTTGCCGCTCTCGCTGTTCAACGTCAGTGAAGTCCTGCTGTTCGGCCTGCCGATCATCCTCAACCCACGCCTGTTCATTCCGTTTCTGGTAGTCCCTGCCCTGAACGCAATCGTGGCGTTGACCGTGGTGGAGTTGGGGTGGGTATCTCCGGCGGTGGCCAGCGTGCCGTTCACTTCCCCGGTATTGCTCAATGCCTACCTGAGCACCCACGGCGATCTGGCGGCCGTCGCGCTGCAAGTAACGCTATTAGCCCTGGGCACCCTGGTGTACGCGCCGTATGTACGTGCAATCCATCGCCAGGCCGCTGAAGGTGGCACGGTGTACTTGAAATCCCTCGACATGACCTTCCGAGGCCTCGAAGAGAAAGGCCGGCTGCGCGAGCTGGACCCGGTGCTGGCGTCCCACAGGACCTTCGCGCGCCAAGCCAATGAACTGAGCCACATCCAACAGATCAGCGACTACGAGTTCTACCTTGAATTCCAGCCGCAGGTCTCGACACGCACAGGCCTATGTACTGGCTGCGAAGCGCTGATGCGCGCCCGCGATGCCCAGGGCACCGTGCATTCGCCGTGGGAATTCCTGCAATGGTTGGCGCAGGCGCGGCTGATGCCGGACGTGGACGTGTGGGTGGCGTCCCAAGCGATTCGTCAGTATCAGAAGTGGCAAAAGCTCGGTTTTGCGCTGCCCATGACCATCAATATTTCCAGCGCGACCCTGACCGACGCGGCCTATGGCGAACGCCTCGTGGAAATCCTTGCTCAAGCTCACGGGCAAGTGTCGGTGGAGATCACCGAAGACGCGCTGATCAGCGACATCCCGGCCACGCGCCAGACCATCCGCAAATTGCAGGACATCGGCGCCAAGGTCTATATCGATGACTTCGGCACCGGGTTTTCGGCCCTGAGCTATCTGCACCAATTCCCGGTGGACTTCATCAAGATCGATCGCAGTTTCGTGGTGGCCCAACACGATCCCAAAGGCGCCCAAGTGCTGACCGGCATGCTGCGTTTCTGCGAAGCGCTGAACCTGGGCGTGGTGGTGGAGGGCGTGGAGACCGCCGAGCAGTTGGCCTTCCTGAACACCGGCCCTGAGTTGATTATCCAGGGCTGGTATTTCAGCAAGGCACTGCCGGGCGATCAGTTGGAAGGCTTTGTGCGCGAGCGTGAAGCCTTGGCGCAAGCCTAGTAGCCGCGCTGAGTCTGTTCGATGTCTTCGATCAGGCTGTCGATGCCCTCCAGGCGCGTGCGGTTATCGTGGTCCCATGGATGAAAGCCGGGTTTGAAGTAGTGCAGCCAAGGCCGCAGCATCCGTGGGAAAACTCCCTTGGGCCCATACAGAAACTTCAGCATGCGCCAGAAGCCTTTGAGGTGCCCGCCGGCCTTACGGTCTGCGATCAAGAGGCGTACGTGGAAATCCAGTACGACCAGCCAGAAGAACACCGTGGTGGTCAGCATGGCGCCGGTGCGCAGCAGATAGCGCTTGGGGCCGGGCTTGATCACCGTATTCCACACGTCGAAGGCCACAGCCTTGTGTTCGGTTTCCTCCAGAGCGTGCCAGTACCACATCTGCTGGTAGCCCTTGAGTGAGTCGCCAAAGCGGGACGGATCACTGAGCAGGATTTCCGCAAGCATCGCTGTGTAGTGCTCAAGGGCAATGGTGATTGCCAGGTTGAAGGCGGGCGGAAAGTGTTTTTTCTGCAGGTCCAGGACGAACTTGAGACGACGGTCCAGGGTGTGTGCCGGCAGCCCTGCCGCTTGCATCAGGTCGTTGTAGGCCACGTGTTCACGGCTGTGCATCGCCTCCTGACCGATAAAGCCCTGGATCTCTTTTTTCAGCGCAGGGTCCTCCACGCGCTGGCGGTAGTGGCGCACGCTGTCCATGAAAAACAGCTCGCCCTGGGGAAACAGCAGGGACAGGGCATTGAAAAAATGCGTGATGAACGGGCCCTGTTCGTGCCAGTTGGTGATGCGCTCGGCGGGCAGGACAAAACGGACGTCGCGGCGGATAGGCAGCATAGTGCGTGCTCCTGTTCAGAGACGGGGTTCGTCATTGGTTTCAAATACTGGCCTGCGTTGCTTGGGCGCCATGCGTTTGCTGGCGAACACCACCAACGCTTGATAGGCCGCGGGCAGGCAACGGGCGAGCAGGTCGAGGAAATACGCATCGCGGCCGATCAGCACGCGGCGTTTGTTTTTGCGGATGCCTTGGAGGATCACTTTGGCGGCCTGGTCGGCATCGGTGATGAAGAGTTTTTCGAAATCGGCGCGGGCTTGCTGTTCGCTGTGGATCAAGAAGCCGGTCATGTTCGCGTCGATGCGGCTGCTGCGGCAAATGTCGGTCCGAATGCCACCGGGGTGAACGCAGGTGGCCGATACGCCGCAGCGTTGCAGATCCAGTTCCTGGCGCAGTGCTTCGGTGAAGCCGCGCACGGCGAATTTAGTGGCGTTGTAGCCGCTCATTCCCGGTTGGGCAAACAGGCCAAACACGCTGGAGGTGTTGATTACATGACCTTCGCCGCTGGCTTTGAGATAGGGCAGGAACGCCTTGGTGCCGTGGACTACTCCCCAGAAGTTGATGCCGACAATCCATTCCAGGTCGGCATAGTCCACGCCCTCCACGGTGCTGGAGAGGGCCACCCCGGCATTGTTGAACACCAGGTTGACCTGGCCGTGCTCAGCCATGCAGCGCGCGGCCCATTCTTCCATGGCCTGGCGATCGGACACGTCCAGCACCTGGGTGGTGATCATCACGGGTGACAGGGTGGAGGTCTTGATCAGCGTCAGGGTTTGCTCCAGGCCTGAGGCGTTTTTGTCCGCCAGTGCCAGATGGCAACCTTCCCGCGCGAGTGCCAGAGCCAACGCGCGCCCCATGCCGGATGCCGCGCCAGTGATGGCCGCCACGCGACCGTTGAATGACTTCATGACAGGCTGCCTTCTGCGGTGGAATGGGCGGCCGCCGCGGGACGGGCGGGCGTATTGAGCGGTAACCGATCGACTTCATAGTCCTTGAGCGCAAACTGTCGCGTGACCTGCTTGAAGCGCCACGTAGAGCCGGGCCACAGGGTGGTGTTTTTGCCGGTGCGCGGGTCGAGGTACCAGCTCTGGCAACCGCCGGTGTTCCAGATGGTGCGCTTGAGTTGGTCCTGCAGTTGGCGGTTGTACGCTTGTTCCACCGCCGGCTTGACGTCCACTGTGGCGATGCGCTGGCGCTGCATCTGCTTGAGTGCGTCGAGGATGTAGGTCACCTGCGCCTCGATCATCAGGATCATCGAGTTATGTCCCAGACCGGTATTGGGCCCGACGATCAAAAACAGGTTGGGATAACCCGGTACCGTCGTGCCCTTGTAGGCATGGGCGCCGTCGTGCCAGGCGTCCATCAGGTCCACACCGTCGCGCCCGATGATGCAGTCGCGGGGCACGGGGTCGGTAGCTTGGAAGCCGGTGCCGAAGATCAGGCAATCGGCCGGGTGCTTGATGCCGTCGGCGGTGATCACGCCGTCGGCTTCTATGCGCAGCACGCGGTCGGTGACCACCTCGACATTGCTGCGCGACAGCGCCGGGTAGTAGTCATTGGAGATCAGCACGCGCTTGCAGCCGATGGTGTAGTCCGGCGTCAGGGTCTTGCGCAGGGACGGGCGGGCCACTTGCTTGTGCAGATGGCGTTGGGCGATTTTCTGCACCATCTTCATCAGCCTCGGGTGCAGGGCGAAGCCCACTACGCGACCTTCCAGCGCCCAGTAAAAGGCGCCGCGCACCAGGCGCTGGGTGAAAGGCAGGTGCTTGAACAGCCAGCGTTCGAGGGGCGAAATTGCCCGGTCAGGCTTGGGCATGATCCACGGTGGCGTGCGCTGGAACAGGTCCAGGTGGGCCACCTGCGGCGCAATCTGCGGCACGAACTGGATGGCACTGGCGCCGGTGCCGATCACCGCCACGCGTTTGCCTTTCAAGGAATAGTCATGGTCCCACTGCTGGGAGTGGAAGCGCTTGCCCTTGAAGTTCTCCAGGCCTGGAATCTCCGGCAGCGCCGGGCGCGACAGGCCGCCCATACCCGATACCAGCACCCGTGCGCTCACGTGCCGGCCATCGCTGAAGCTCAATTGCCAGCTTTGCTGCTGTTCATCGAATACTGCGCGCTCAAGGCCCTTGTTGAAACGCAGGTAAGGCGCCAGGCCGAAGCGCACAGCGCATTGCTCCAAGTAGGCGCGGATTTCCGCTTGGCGCGCGAACTGTCGCGTCCAGTTCGGGTTGGGCGCAAAGGAAAACGAATACACATGGGACTGCACATCGCAGGCGCAGCCTGGGTAGTGGTTGTCCCGCCAAGTACCGCCGAGGGTCTCGGCCTGTTCGGCGATAAAGAAGTCGGTGAACCCGGCCTCTTTGAGTTTGATGGCCATGCACAGGCCGGCGAAGCCTGAACCGATGATGGCGATGTCGATGGATTCACTGTGGGCATTCATAGGCTGTCCTTGATGGGCATCGGATGTGCTCCTGTTTTTGTTTTGTCTTTTAGATAAAACACCATTGCAAAGGAAAATTGAATTAATTATTTTAAAAAAGATTTTAAATAATCTACCTGAAAATATCGCCTACGCTAGGACCATGTTTGGTATGCACCACTTGTCCGACGGACGAGCACGGTCCGCATGAGGTCAAAGTCCAGGGGGCGGGCGATGGCTGAGGCCTTGACCAATTCCGGTCGGGTCGCCAGCAGCAGGGAAGCAGAGGACCGAGCTATGGCTGTGGAGTGGGTTGCCGCTGCGGCGGGCGCAAGTGCGGTGTTATGGGGCTTCAGCGCCTGGATGACACGGCGCATCGAAGCCGCTGTCCCCATCAATGGGCGCTTGGTGGAGGTCGATGGCGAGCGCTTTCATTATGTAGAAGAGGGCAAAGGCCCACCTCTGGTGATGATTCACGGGCTGATGGGCAGCAGTCGCAACCTGACCTATGCCTTGTCCGGCCAGTTGCGTGAGCATTTTCGGGTGATCACCCTCGACCGTCCCGGGTCGGGTTATTCCACGCGTCATAAAGGCACGGCAGCGGACCTGCCGGCCCAGGCGCGGCAGGTCGCAGCGTTTATGCGAGCACTGGGCCTGGAAAAGCCCCTGGTGTTGGGGCATTCCCTGGGCGGAGCGATATCCCTGGCCCTGGCCCTCGACCACCCCGAGGCCGTATCCGGTCTGGTGCTGGTGGCGCCGCTGACCCATCCCCAACCCACCTTGCCGTTGGTGTTCTGGTCGCTGGCGGTGCGACCGGCCTGGTTACGGCGCTGGGTCGCCCATACCCTCACCGTGCCCATTGGCCTGTTGACCCGGCGTTCGGTGGTCAAGGGCGTATTCGCCCCGGACACCGCTCCCGAAGATTTCGCCACCCAGGGCGGCGGGCTGCTGGGCATGCGCCCCGACAACTTTTATGCAGCCTCCAGCGAGATCGCACAGGTCAACGACTTCCTGCCGGACATGGTCAAGCGCTACTCGCAACTGACGCTGCCCATCGGCCTGATCTATGGCGCGCGAGACAAGGTGCTGGACTTTCGCAAACATGGCCAGGCCCTCGCCGACAAAGTGCCAGGCCTCAAGCTGCAAGTGGTGGAGGGACGCGGCCATATGCTGCCGATCACCGCAACGGCGCGAGTGGTAGAGGCGGTGTTGCAGGTGGCCAAGCGCGCGCGTCCGGCGCAAACGGCCACAGTCCTGCATCCGCCCTTTGCCCTGGCGAACAAATAATCGTGGTCCTCATTGCGGGTTCGAACGGCGCAAATGCTTGCCCTAGAGACCTGACCAAACGGCTGAAAAAGAGACTGCTCGGTCACGTAAAAAAGGCTTCGAAAAAGTAGTTGACGACCTAACGATTCCGCGTTATTTATTTAAAAAAATATTTCAATGTTTGTTTTGAAATGATTTTTGAAATGCCTAAGAGCGAATAAAAATGAAAAAAACGTCTTTTATCGCATGGTTGATTTCCCGGAGCCTTCTTCGCTCCCTGAACCTGTTTTCCACCTCCCTGCCAAGGAGGCTGCCATGAACCAGACTCTGGCAGCGCCAAGCGTGTGGACCGATGGCAAGCGCCACCTGTGGTGGTTGGGCATCATGCCGTTGGCCACACCCCTGTTGTCCGGCTCCCTTGCCATTTTCACCGGCGTCCAGCAGTTATGGTGGGTCGGCGTGCTGGTAATCTTCGGGCTGATCCCACTGATTGACGGCCTGCTCGGCGAAGACGTGAGCAACCCGCCCGAGTCGGCTGTCAGCCATCTGGAAACCCAACGCTACTACCGCTGGATCGTCTACACCGGCGTGCTGTTCGTCATCTCGTCAGTGATCATTACCGGCTGGCTGGCTGCCGGCGGCATCGAATGGATCATCCAAGGTGGTCTGTTGCACGCCACCGCTCACCTTGATCCTTCCAACTGGCTGGTCCACGCCGCCAGTTACATCACCGATCGCACGCAACTGCATGGCGCACCGAGCTGGTTCACCTACTTGGGCATGGCCATGTCGACCGGCGCCGCCACCGGCATTGCCATCAACACTGCCCATGAACTGGGGCACAAACCCAACGCCTTGGAAGTGTTCCTGGCCAAGGTCACATTGGCACCGACCTTCTACGGGCACTTCTACACCGAGCACAACCGTGGTCACCATGTGCGTGTCGCCACGCCAGAAGACCCGGCCAGCTCGCGCCTGGGCGAAAGTTTCTGGGCCTTCCTACCGCGCTCGGTGTGGTTCAGTGCGCACTCCGCGTGGAACCTGGAGCGCGAACGCTTGCGCAAACTCGGCCTGCCGGCCTGGCACTGGAAGAACGGTGTACTCAGTGCCTGGATGTACAGCGTAGTGCTGTGGGGCGCGGTGATTGCCTGGCTGGGGGCGGCGGTGATTCCCTTCTTGATTATCCAGGGCATCTACGGGTTCTCGTTGCTGGAAGTCGTGAACTATGTCGAACACTACGGCCTGAAACGCCAAAAGTTACCCAATGGTCGTTATGAACGCTGCTCGCCTCGGCACTCCTGGAACAGTAATCGGATTGTCACCAATATCTTTCTGTTCCAGTTGCAGCGGCACTCCGACCACCACGCCAACCCCACGCGCAGTTATCAGTCGCTTCGCCACTTTGATGAATCGCCGCAACTGCCCTATGGGTACGCGAGCATGATTGTCTGGGCCTATGTACCTTACTTATGGCGCCGGCGCATGGACCATCGGGTGCTTAATCATTACGCCGGGGATATCAGCCTGACCAATCTTCAGCCCTCACAACGTTTGAAGTATCTGGAGAAGTACAGCAACAGCGCCAAGCCGTTCTGACATGAAGTAATACCCAGTTGTGTACTCGGGGCCTTAAATGCCGCGCAGGATTTTATCGCCCCGAGGAAGTGGTTTGACCCGAACAACAATAATTAAAGGGAAGGACGTACACCATGCAATCACCTGCCAAGTTCACTACCCATATTCTATTGGCTGCACTGGGCCTGATCGTTTATCACCAGGCCCAGGCCGCCCGTATCGAACCGGCCGGCAGTGCGTTCACCGCCCAGGGCCCCATCAGTTTTTCCAAGGGGGCGCTGATCAGCGCCGACTGCACCATTAAGGTCGCGGGCAAAGTCGCGGCCGATGGTTCATCCGTGAATGTCGACAAAGTTGAGTTCGATGGCGGCCTCAAGTGCAGCCGGGTCGAAGCCACCAACTTGCCGTGGGTGCTGGTGGCCAAAGACACCAAAAGCGGTTCCATGTCGAATATCAGCGTGGATGTGCACGCCTTCGGACTGGGCGGCAAGTGCGGGCCTTCTACCGCTGATGGCACGTGGGACAACGCCACCGGAAAGTTGGAAGCGGCCAATGTCCCCATTGGCGAAGACTGCAAAATCAAGACGGTGTCGATCAAGATGCCGCCCACCTTCAAAGTTGTTGAATAACGCCGTCCACGTTTAGAGCGGTAATTGAATTGAGATTTGGCTGGAAAGGGAAGTTCTGCAGTTTCACCGTAACCTCTCGTTCATGGCCATTACCCCCTGGCGAATGACTCGCCATTACATGTGAGGAAAAACAATGAAAAGTTTGAAAACCCTCGTTTGTGCAACTTCTTTTGCTCTGTGCTTTGGTGCCGTTTCGATGGCAAACGCCGCGACCATTGCACCTGCTGGTGCCGCTTTTACCACCTCGGGCTCTATCACCGTTAAGTCGCCGGCGTCCCTGAATATCCCGGTCACTTGCAACATTATCTTCACCGGTACCGTGGCGAGTGGTGGTGCTGGAGCTTCGATTACCGGCGCCACGGTCAGCGGTTCCAACCCGCTGTGCGGCGTTCCAGTGTTGAGCAACCTGCCATGGCCGCTGACGGTCGCTGGTACTGGGCCTGACGCGTTCACCGGCACTGTTTCGGGTGTGAAATTCAAAATCGCCTCTGACTGCAGCGCTACGCCGGTGACCATCGCGGTCAACTGGAAGAACTCCACCAACACGCTGGGTATTTCTACGCCTCAAACCGTGGGCTCTTGCACAATTACCGCCCTTACCGCTGTTCCAAGTCCAGCGTTCACCGTTAGCCCATAAGTACCCTGAGTACTTGACGTGATGATCACACGTTGAAACTGGCAAGTGCCTCGTAAGAGGCACTTGTTTGAAAAAGTTTGC
Organism: Pseudomonas sp. RIT357; assembly: GCF_000632245.1. Lineage (NCBI taxonomy): Bacteria > Pseudomonadati > Pseudomonadota > Gammaproteobacteria > Pseudomonadales > Pseudomonadaceae > Pseudomonas > Pseudomonas sp. RIT357. The sequence goes on along the minus strand of NZ_JFYX01000013.1, from coordinate 22,720 downwards.
AAGGGTGGAATACAACAATAAGGAGTGGCGCATGAGTATTAAGAGAACAGCCGCACGCAGTCTATTGGGCTTTAGCATTTCATCTGATCAGTGGCGCTACGCATAGGCGAAGTGACTCGCCAGACCCTGTGAGGAATAACAATGAAAAGCTTGAAAACGTTCGGTTGTGTAACACTCTTTGCTCTTTGCGGTGGGGCCATATCGACGGCCAGTGCGGCCACTATTGCCCCTGCCGGTAGCGCATTTACCACGGCGGGCACGATTACTATAAAGTCTCCCCTTAGTTTTAATATGCCAGTGACTTGCAACTTCGCGATGGCCGGTTCGGTTGCATCTGATGGATCAGTTGCAGCGATTACCAGTGCCGTGTTCAGCGGTTCAAACCCCATATGCTCAATTCCTGTCGCGAGTAATTTTGTGTGGCGTTTGAAGCTGACAGGTAGCGGCCCCGACGTGTTCCCTGGAACGCTTGGTGCGTTGAAGTTAAAGGTTGGATCGGACTGCAGCAGTTCTCCAGTGAACATCAGTGTTATCTGGAAAAACTCTACTAACACCCTGAGCATCACAAGCCCTCAAACCGTGGGTGCTTGCACGATCACAGGTCTCACTGCTTCACCCAGTCCGGCGTTTACTGTTTCTCCGTAAATGGCCTGGGTGCTGGATGGGACGGTCATGAATTGCAGTGAGCAAGTGCCTGGCAAGAGGCACTTGTTGAAGTAAACCGGGTTCGGAAAAACCGATATCGGTGCTTAACAACTATAAGGAGTCGGGCATGAATAATAAGAAAGCACACGCACGCACGTTAATAAACCTGGCCGTTATCGGCGGCCTGATGGGTATAACCGGCAGTGCGCAAGCCGGTGGGTTCTCTACTCCGACGTTCGGGGCGGAAGGCTGGGGCCGCGCGTTCGGTGGTGGTTCGATGTTTAAGGATGATCCGTCATCGGCTTACAACAACCCGGCGGCGATGGCGTTCATTGATCACAATATCTCGCAGTTCAACGTTGACTACGCGCGTATCAATATTCACTACAAAGGTACCGCCAAAGACTACGCAGGCAATCCGACCTCCACCACGACTGTTAACCCCGATACCTTTGAGTTCAATTCCGTGCCCCGCGATGGTGATGGAGGGCAGGGCGGTTTTACCGCCTGGGTGCCGACCGGATTCATGGTCATGCCGATCGGTGACCGTTTCGCTTTCGGTCTCAGCCAAGTGGTGCCCATGGGCGCACGTACCACCTGGGACAATGACTGGAAGGGCCGGGATTTTGCGGTTGACACGCGCATCGAAACCGTCGGGTTGACGGGGTCGCTTTCGTTCAAGGTCAACGATGAGTTTTCCATCGGCGGTGGCGCGATTGTTCAGCACACCAAAGGCTTCGTCAGCCAGAACGTTGACCTCTATGCCGCCGCTGCACTTGCTCCGAATTCGATCCCATTCCCGGCGGGCATTGGCTACTCGCTCATGCGAGTCAAAGTCGACAATACCTCGGTGGGCTGGTTTGCCGGCCTGGCCTGGAAGCCAACCCCACAAGACACGCTGGGTTTGAACTACCACGCCAAGATCAAGAACAAGCTTGAAGGCAAATACAACATCTACGCTGACGAAGGCTCCCAGGGCCTGATCGACGCCGGGTTGCCGGGCATTTTGTATCCAGGTCTCAACCTTCAAATGAACGGTAAAGCCTCCACCCAATTGGACGTTCCTGCCAGCGCAGCGATTGATTGGGTTCACCAGTTCAATGATCGTTTTACCCTCGGTGCCAGTGTCTTGTGGACCCAGTGGTCGTCATTCAAAAACCTGACCCTGAAGTCTGAGGGGTCGACCATCGTTGCCATCCCTTACAACTACAAGGACGCCTGGATGGTCTCTCTCGGCGGCGACTATAAGCTCACCGATGATTTCACGTTGCGCGCCGGTGTTGCGACGGACCAGACACCTACCCGTAACTCCACCCGCGACCCGCGTATCCCGGATGGTGACCGGATCTTCACCTCGCTGGGCTTCGGTTACAAAATCAGAGCGATTCCAGGCCTGGGCATCGACGGCTCCTACTCCCACCAGTTCGTGGAAAAAGCCAAGTTGAAAACCCAGAACCAGGATCGTCTCGGGGGGGCAACCCTGGACGGCAAGGCCGAAGCCTATGGCGATGTCGTGAGCCTGGGGGTCACTTACAACTTCTGATCCCGCGTTACGCCATGCCGGTGCGAAGCCCGCAGTCAGCGCATCTTTCTGCAGGTTTTTCACCGGTAATGCAACGAAGGGGTCGCCCACGCGACCCGTTCCGATTTCGTCCAATTCGCGTTGATTCGGCTGACAGGTTCAGTCGCTATTTTTTTCGCTTAAGCATTAAATAAAAATTTCAAAACAAAATTTGAAATTAGCTTTCCAAGTTTGTAGTGTGGCTTTACGCCGCAGGTCAATTCGACCTTGCGCACGTAAACCACGCCCTGAATCGAGTAGAGGTATCCCCATGGTTATCTGGTTATTGGTGGGTTTCGCAGCCGCGATTGCCCTGGCGTATCGACAAGCTGCCGCGACCCTGTGGTTAGGGGCCGGCTTGATCTGGTTGGCACTGGGTTACGTGTTCAACGTGGTGGCAGGTTTTGGGGCCAGCGTCGCGGCGCTGCTGGTGATAGCGCCCGCGTTGCTGATGACGATCAAACCCCTGCGTCGCACCTTGCTCACCAGCAAGGCCCTCGGCCTCTTTCGCACGATCATGCCGGCAATGTCCGACACCGAGCGTGCGGCTATCGAGTCCGGTACCGTGTGGTGGGACGCCGAGTTGTTCAGCGGCAAACCCGATTGGCAGCGCCTGTTGCAAGCCGCGCCGGCCAGCCTCAGCGCCGAGGAGCAAGCCTTCCTCGACAATGAAGTGGAAACCTTGTGCGACATCGCCAACGACTGGGAAACCACCCAGGTCTGGCAGGACATGTCCCCCGAAGGCTGGCAGTACACCAAGGATGCCGGTTTCCTCGGCATGATCATTCCCAAGCAGTACGGCGGCAAAGGCTTCTCCCACTATGCCCATTCGCAAGTGGTGATGAAGCTGTCGACGCGCTGCTCGGCGGCGGCGATTTCGGTGATGGTGCCCAACTCCCTCGGCCCGGCCGAGCTGTTGTTGCACTACGGCACCGACGCCCAACGTAATTACTACCTGCCGCGCCTGGCTCGGGGTGAAGACATCCCGTGCTTTGCCCTGACCAGCCCGTATGCGGGCTCGGATGCCGGGGCCATTCCAGACTTGGGTATTGTCTGTAAGGGCATGCACGAGGGCGAAGAAGTGCTGGGTTTCAAAGTGACCTGGGACAAGCGCTATATCACCCTCGGCCCCATCGCCACCGTACTGGGCCTGGCGTTTCGCGCTGAAGACCCGGACGGCTTGCTGGGCCCGAAAGGTTCGCTCGGCATCACCTGCGCACTGATCCCCACGTCCCACCCCGGCGTAAACAGCGGTCGCCGCCATTGGCCACTTAACGCCGTATTCCAGAACGGCCCAACCACCGGCAAGGACGTCTTCATCCCGTTGGAATGGGTGATCGGCGGCCGTGAACAAGTCGGTAATGGCTGGCGCATGCTGATGGAGTGCCTAGCAGCGGGCCGTGCCATTTCGTTGCCGTCGGCCAACGTCGGCCTGGCCAAGGTTGCGGTGCGTGGCACTACGGCTTATGCCGCGATGCGCAAGCAGTTCGGCCTGCCCATCGGCAAGTTCGAAGGGGTGCAGGCACCTCTGGCGCGCATGGCCGGGCATTTGTATGCCTGCGATGCGGTGCGCAAGGTATCGGTAGCGTCCCTGGATGCCGGCGAGAAACCTTCGGTGATCTCCGCCATTGCGAAGTACCACGTCACCGAGCGGGCGCGAATCATCGTCAACGACGGCATGGACATCGTCGCCGGCAAGGGCATTTGCATGGGCCCGAATAACTTCCTGGCCCGTGCGTATCAGCAAAGCCCCATCGCCATCACGGTGGAAGGCGCGAATATCATGACGCGCTGCCTCATCATCTTTGGCCAAGGCCTGATCCGTTGCCATCCCTATGTGTTCCGTGAGATGGAAGCGGCGCGCAACCCGGACCGGCGTAAGGCGCTGGAAGACTTTGACAGCGCGATGTTCGGCCACGTGAGTTTCGTGCTGGCCAACACCGTACGTGCGGCGGTGCATTCGCTGACAGGCGGTCGTCTGATTTCTGCACCTGCCAAGACCGACCCCGCGCTGGCGTCCTACTACCGCCAGGCCAATCGTCTGTCGGTGGTGCTGGCGCTGATCTCGGACATTTCCATGGGTGTGCTGGGCGGTGCCCTCAAGCGCAAGGAAAGTATCACCGGGCGTCTGGGGGATATTCTGTCGCAGCTGTACATTTTGTCCTGCGTGCTCAAGCGTTTCGAGGATGACGGCCGGCCTCAGTCAGACCTGCCGCTGGTGCACTGGTCGGCTCAGGATGCGCTAGTGCGTGCTCATGAAGCCCTTGCCGAAGTGCTGGAAAACTACCCCTCCAAAGCCGCCGCCGCCGTGGTGCGCGGCCTGACGTTCCCGTTCGGCATTCCGCTGCGCAAACCGTCGGATCGCCTACTGGCCCAGGTGGCCGATGTGGTGCAGACACCGGGCGAGACCCGTGACCGGTTGTTGGCCAATTCCTACATTCCACGTCCCGAAATCGACAAGTTGGCGTATGGCGAGTTGGGCTTGCGTCTGCTGCCACAAGTGGAGCTGATCGACGCCCGGCTCAAGCCTGCCATCAAGCAAGGCGTGCTCGAACCGATGCCTATTTCCGCCACGGCTTTCACCACCTGGCGCGTCAAGGCCAGGGCGCTGGACTTGATCAGCGACGACGAAGACGCCTTGCTCGCGCGCTATGTGGAATACGCCGATCACGGTATCCAGGTGGATGACTTCCCGCAGGACTTTGGTTTGCTGGAAGCATTGCAGCAGCGCAAGCAGGCGTTGGAACCGCCCACCAAGCGGCGCAGCAGCCAAAGCGAAAACGCCTCGGTCAACTAGGACAAACGCGGCCAGTGTGGGAGGGCGCTTGCACCCGATAGCAATCCATCAGTCACCGACTCATTGGCTGAACCACCGCTATCGGGGGCATGCCCCTCCCACATGGATCGGGTTTACAAGGTCAGAATGTGTTGTGAGTGAATGCTGATATGAGTGACAGCTACCTATCGTTCGTCAATTCCCCCTGGGGCCGTCGCCTGGCCCAGGCAGTGGGCTTGCCCCAGCCCGTACCGTTGCAACGCCATCGCAGCGGTCAGCCGGGCCTGGCTAATCCGGTGATTGTCGCCGGGGCAGGGCGCCTGGCCTCCCAGGTGCACCAGGTCTTCAGCGCCACCGACACGGTCGCGGCTACCCCGGCAACGCTCAAGGCGCCGTCCACGGTCAAGGCCCAGGGCGCGGTGTATGACGCCAGCGCGGTGGTCGACCTTAAACAGTTGGATGAGCTGTACGTATTCTTCCACGCCAACGCCAAGCGCCTGGGCCAACACGCACGGGTGGTGGTGCTCGGCACTGCACCGGAGCATTGCGCGGACTTGCCCCACGCCGTCGCCCAACGCGCCCTCGAAGGGCTGGTGCGTTCGCTGGCCAAGGAGCTGCGTCGGGCGATCACCGTCCAGTTGCTTTATGTTGCGCCAGGCGCCGAAGACGGGTTGGACAGCAGCCTGCGTTTCTTCCTGTCGCGCCGTTCGGCCTATGTGTCGGGGCAAGTGGTGCGATTGGAAAAACCGGTAGATGGCAACCCTAGTGTCAACTGGGACAAGCCTTTCGCTGGCCGACGTGCGCTGGTCACTGGCGCTTCCCGTGGCATCGGCTTGGCCATCGCCCAGGTCTTGGCACGTGAAGGTGCGCACGTGGTGTGTGTGGACGTGCCCCAGGCCCAGCAATCGTTGGAACAGGCCGCCGCCAGCGTCGATGGTTCAGCGTTGCCCCTGGACATCACCGCGCCGGACGCAGCCTCGTCGTTGCTGGCCCACGTCAGCCAATACGGCGCGTTCGATGTGGTGGTGCACAACGCCGGCATCACCCGCGACAAGACCATCGCAAAAATGCCCGAAGCGGCCTGGCGCGATGTGCTGGCGGTCAACCTCGAAGCACCGTTGCACCTGAGCACCGCATTGATGGAAAACCAGGGGCTTAATCCCGGTGGGCGCATTGTGTGTGTGTCATCGATTTCCGGTATTGCCGGCAACCTCGGCCAAAGCAACTACGCCACCTCCAAGGCTGGCGTGATCGGCCTGGTGCAAGGCCTCGCGACACGCGCCGCCGCGCAGCAGGTGACGGTGAATGCCGTAGCGCCGGGGTTTATCGAGACCCAGATGACAGCAAAGATCCCCCTGATGATTCGCGAAGCAGGGCGGCGCATGAACTCTATGAGCCAGGGCGGGCAGCCCATCGATGTGGCCGAGACCATCGCCTGGTTGGCGCATCCCGCGTCGGGTGGCGTCAATGGCCAAGTCGTTCGTGTGTGCGGCCAAAGTCTGCTGGGAGCCTGAGCCATGGACTACGTGACCCAGATTATCGACCCGCCGCCCTCGCGCACCCAGTTGTTGCTGGATGGCGTGCGCGCCCTGCGTAAGCCCAAGTTCGACGGCGCGCCGGTATTGCCCAAGGAGCGGCTGGTGCGCTCGGCGGTGGGGTTATCCGCCGCCGGCATCGCCGCCTATGGCCGTGCCTGCGGGTTCCGGCGCGAGCAGGGTGTGCCGCTGTCCTATCCCCATGTGCTGGCGTTCCCCCTGCACTTGATGCTGTTGACCCGGCCAAGCTTCCCGTACCCGGCCAGCGGCATGGTGCACTTGGCCAATCGCATTCGTCAACACCAGCGCCTGCACGAAGGTCAGGCCTTACGCCTGGAGGTGTATGCCGAGCGCTGGGTCGCCCATCCCAAGGGCCAGGCGCTGAGCATCGCCACACGCGCTTACAGCGCCGGCACCCTGGCGTGGGAAAGCGACAGCCTCTACCTGCGCCGCGACGTAAAAGACCCGATTGGCGAGCCCTGGGGCGACGCGTTGCCATTGCAGGAACACGGCCTGCTGCGCACCCAGCGCTGGGTTTTACCCGCCGACCTGGGCCGGCGCTTCGCCAAGGTTTCGGGGGATTTCAACCCGATCCACACCTCGGTGATCGGCGCAAAACTCTTCGGTTTCCGCCGCGCCATCGCCCACGGCATGTGGACGCTTGGCCGCGCTTTGGCCGCCCAGCAACCGCCCGGTGGATTGGATCAGGCCGAAGCCCATTGCGACTTCAAGTTGCCGATCTTTTTGCCCGGCCAAGTTGCCCTGTGGCAACACCCTGTGACCGGCCCGCGTCGCGAATTCGAAGTGCGCAATTTCGCCGGCGACAAACCCCATATGCGGGGGCTATTTGTCTGGAATGAGAGCCATACATGAGTGACTACAGCTTCAATCCGGCCCCGACCCGCCGCGTGGCGATTATCGGCGGCAACCGTATTCCTTTTGCCCGTTCCAACACGGTGTATGCCCACGACAGCAACCAGGATTTGCTGGTAGCGGCGCTGCAAGGCTTGGTCGACCGTTACAACCTGCACGGCCAGCGCCTGGGCGAGTTTGCTGCCGGCGCGGTGATCAAGCATTCGCGGGATTTCAACCTCGCACGTGAGTCTCTGCTATCAACCACCTTGTCCCCTGAGACCCCGGCCTACGATCTGCAACAAGCCTGCGGCACGGGCCTGGAAGCGGCATTGCTGGTGGCGAATAAAATCGCCCTGGGCCAGATCGAAGTAGGCATTGCCGGTGGCGCCGATACCACCTCCGACGCCCCCATCGGCATCAACGAATCCTTGCGCCATACCTTGCTCGCAGCCAACCGCGCCAAGGGCTTGGGCGACAAGCTCAAGGCTCTGCTGAAGGCGCGGCCGTCGATGTTTTTCAAACCGCTGCTGCCACGCAACGGCGAGCCGCGCACCGGTTTGTCCATGGGCGAGCACTGCGAAGAAATGGCCAAGCGCTGGCAGATCAAGCGCCTGGCCCAAGATGAGCTGACCCTCACTAGTCACCAACGCCTGGATGCCGCGTACAAACGCGGTTTCTTCGAGGACCTGATCAGCCCCCACCGCGGCCTGACCCGTGACAACAATCTGCGGGCCGACGCCAGCCTGGAAAAACTCGCCGGTCTATCCCCAGCCTACGACCGCCAGAACGGCACGCTCACCGCGGGCAACTCCACGCCTCTGACCGATGGCGCCTCGGTGGTGCTGCTGGCCAGCGAAGAGTGGGCGGCCGCCAACGGCTGGCCGGTGCTGGCTTACCTACGCACCGGCGAAACCGCCGCGGTGAATTTTGTCGACGGCACCGAAGGTCTGCTGATGGCCCCGGCCTATGCCGTGCCGCGCATGCTCAAGCGCGAAGGCCTGAGCTTTGCCGACTTCGATTTTTTCGAAATCCACGAAGCCTTTGCCGCTCAGGTGTTGTGCACCCTCAAGGCCTGGGAAGACGCCGACTATTGCCGCGAACGCCTGGGCCTCGACGCGCCGCTGGGCGTCATCGACCGCGCCAAAATGAACGTCAACGGCGGTTCCCTCGGCTGCGGTCATCCGTTTGCCGCCACCGGTGGCCGGCAATTGGCGGCGTTGGCCAAGGCCATCCACGAGCGCGGCGGCGGGCGCGGTTTGATCTCGATCTGTGCAGCGGGCGGGCTGGGCATTACCGCCATTGTCGAAAAGTAGCGCTACCCAAAATAACAATAAGGAGACTGCCATGAACGCTATCAGCCAGGAACACACCGAACGCGTGTGGTTGAACGCTTATCTGCCCGGCGTCCCGGCAGACATTGATGCCGCGATTGAGGAATACCCATCGCTGCGGGAAGTATTCCTGGAGCACCTGGAAAAATTCCGTGAGCGCGTGGCTTACGTCAGCATCGGCACCGAAATGACCTACGCCGACTGGCGGGTCCAAGGCATTGCGTTTGCCGCCTGGCTCCAGGGCCAGGGCGTACAGCCGGGCGACCGTGTGGCGCTGATGATGCCCAATTGCTTGCAGTACCCGATCTGCCTGCTCGGCACCATCCTGGCTGGCGCGGTGGTGGTCAACGTCAACCCGCTGTACACCGCCCACGAACTCAAACACTTGCTCAAGGACAGCGGCGCCGAGACGGTGGTGATCTTCGAAAACTTCGCCCACACCCTGGAGAAGGTTGTGGCTGGCAGCAGCGTCAAGCGCGTGGTGATCGCGGCCATCGGCGACTTGCTCGGCACCTTCAAGGGCGCGGCAATGAACTTCATCCTGCGCAGCGTGCAGAAGCAGGTACCCGCGTTCAAGCTGCCGGGGGCGGTACGTTTCAATCGGGTGTTGAAACAGGGGCGGGCCCTCAACCATTTTCCGGTGAGCATGGCCCTGGATGACCTGGCCTTCCTGCAATACACCGGCGGCACCACTGGCGACGCCAAAGGCGTGATGCTCAGCCACCGTAATATCATCGCCAACCTGCTGCAGGCCAAGGCGTGGGTCGGCGACCAACTGGACCAACACAAGCAGGAAACCAACGTCACGTTGCTGCCGCTGTACCACATCTTTTCCCTGACGGTGAACTGCCTGATGTTCATGTGCCTGGGCGGGCGCAACATCCTCATCGCGAACCCTCGGGACGTGAAGCGGGTGCAGATGATCCTGCGCAAGGAGCGCTTCAACGGCATTGCCGGGGTCAACACACTGTTTAACGGCTTGCTGGAAAACAAGGAGTTCTGCGCGCGGGACTTTTCCGACCTGCGCATGGTGATCGCCGGCGGCATGGCCACCCATACGGCGGTGGCCAAGCGCTGGAAGGAAGTCACAGGGCTGCCGATCATCGAAGGTTATGGCCTGACCGAGTGCTCGCCGGTAGTGAGCATCAGCCCGATCAACATTGCGCGCATGCGCGAGATGGAATTCACCGGCAGCATCGGTGTGCCGTTGCCGTCCACCTGGGTGCGCTTTATGCGTGAGGACGGTGAACTCGCCGACATTGGCGAGCAGGGCGAACTGCAAGTGCGTGGCCCACAGGTGATGCAGGGCTACTGGAAACGCCCCGAGGCAACCGCCGAGGTGCTGGATGCGCAGGGCTGGTTGTCCACCGGCGATATTGGTGTGATGGACGATCGCGGCTATATCCGGCTGGTGGACCGCAAGAAGGACATGATCCTGGTCTCGGGCTTCAACGTGTATCCGAATGAAATCGAAGACGTGGTGGCGATGCACCCCGGCGTAGGCGAAGTAGCCGCGATTGGCGTGGAGGACGGCGTCACGGGCGAGAAAGTGAAGATCATCGTGGTGCGCAAGGACCCGAACCTGACCCAGGAACAGATCCTCGCCCATTGCCGGGAATACCTGACGGGCTACAAGGTGCCCAGGTATGTGGAGTTTCGCACCACCGAGTTGCCTAAAACCACCGTGGGTAAAGTGCTGCGCCGAGCCTTGCGCTGATTTAAATGTGTGTAGGCGATCTAAATGTGTAAGTGATCTAAATGTGGGAGGGGGCTTGCTCCCGATGGCGGTGGCCCAGTTGGAACATCTTCGTCTGACACACCGCCATCGGGAGCAAGCCCCCTCCCACATGTTCAAACCGAGTTCACGTTGACCCAACGTTCTTCCTGGGCAGCCACGCGAATCGCCGTCGCCAACCGCTCCACCTCCCACGCCGCTTCAAAGTCGGTGCCATCGGTCCCCTGGCCTGCGACGGCCATGATCAATTCTTGCACTTCCAGGGTCTTTAACTCGTTGTAGCCAAGTTGGTGTCCCGCTGCCGGGCTGAACGCCGCATAACCGGGAAGGGAAGGGCCGGCCAGCAAGCGTTGGAAGCCGTCCTGGCCGACACGGCACAGGCGAAGCTCATTCAAGCGCTCCTGATCGAACGCCAAGGTGCCTTTGGTGCCGCTGATCTCGAAGCTCAAGTGGTTCTTGTAGCCATGTTTGAGCCAACTGCTGCTCACCGTGCCGCGCGCGCCATTGGCGAAACGCAGCAGGGCGTGTACCTGGTCATCCACGGCGATAGGTTTGAGTTCGTTGCTGCCTTTGACAGCCGGGCGTTGAACGTGGACGGTCTGGGTATCGGCGCAGACGCTGACCACATCCCCGACCAGATAGCGCGCCATCGACAGCAAGTGGCTGCCCAAGTCCGCCAGGGCGCCGCCGGCGTGTTCCACTTCGCAGCGCCAGGACCAGGGTGATGTTGGGTCAGCCATAAAGTCTTCGCTGAACTCGCCCTGGAAGCTGATGAGGTCACCCAACTCGCCACTGGCGATCAATTGCCGCGCCAAGGTGATCATCGGGTTGTGTTGATAGTTGTAGCCCACCCGGGTTACCACCCCGGCGGCACTGGCGGCGCGGCGCATGGCGTCGGCCTGTTCCAGACTCACGGCCAGGGGTTTTTCGCAATACACCGCTTTGCCGGCGGCAATCGCGGCCATCGCCATGGGGTAGTGCAGGTGGTTGGGGGTGGTGATGGCCACGATATCGACCTTGGGGTCGTTGATCAGCGCCTGCCAGTCGCCATGGGCGTGATCGAACCCCCAGGACGAGGCGCAGTGCTGGGCGCGTTCGGTGTCGGCATCGGCCAGGGCGGCCAGCTTCAGGGTGACTGGCAGTTCAAACACCGCCCGGGCATTGTTGAACGCCAAGGCGTGGGCGCGGCCCATGAAGCCTGTGCCGATCAAGCCGATTCCGAGTTCACGCATAGCCGTGGTCCTTTGGATTATTGTTTTCAGGATGTGCATTAATGGAATAAAAATTCCCATATTTCAATAGATGGAATAAAAATTCATTAACGCCTCGGTAATCACCTTGGCGAATGCAGCTATATTCACCAAGTGGCCAAAAGCCGCCAGTTAACAAAAGATAACGTAGCGCCGATTGTCAGACGATTCCAAAGCCCGATAGGATGGCCCCTGCTTCCTTCAGGCGCTCTAGATTGCAGGTTTCAGAGCCCGGGAAGGCAAGACCTAACAATAATAAATGGGAGAAAGGTCTATGAGTGAGCCTGTCATGGGTTGGGTTGTTTGCCGCCCACGCGCCGCACGCAGGGTTGCGTTGCTGGCCACAGCGCTCTCGTTGCTGGCCGGTGCTGCGTTGACGACACCGGTGCTGGCAGCCAGCGATACCCCCGCAACGCCAGCGTTTGCGATTGAGTCCCCCAAGGCCGCCAAAGGCCTGATGATCGACGTGGTGCATGCCGGCAAGCGCCTGGTAGCCGTCGGTGATCGCGGGCATATCCTCTATTCCGATGACCAGGGCTCTACCTGGACCCAAGCCAAAGTCCCCACCCGCCAATTGCTCACGGCAGTGTTTTTCGTCGACGACAAACATGGCTGGGCGGTAGGCCACGATGCGCAAATTCTCGCCAGCACCGACGGCGGCGCCACCTGGACCCAGCAATACCAGGACCTCAAGCGCGAAGCGCCGCTGCTCGATGTGTGGTTCAAAGACGCCAATCACGGCCTGGCCGTCGGCGCGTACGGTGCATTGATCGAAACCACCGATGGCGGCAAGAGCTGGAACGACGTCAGCGACCGCCTCGACAACGAAGACCAGTTCCACCTCAACGCCATCGCCCAGATCAAAGACGCCGGCCTGTTTATCGTCGGCGAGCAGGGCAGCATGTTCCGCTCCAGTGACGACGGGCAGACCTGGGAAAAACTCGAAGGCCCTTATGAAGGTTCGCTGTTCGGGGTAATCAGCACCGCGCAACCGCAAACCCTGCTGGCCTTCGGCCTGCGCGGCAACCTGTACCGTTCCACCGATTTCGGCAGCACCTGGGAGCAGGTTGAGTTGAACGCCACCCGTGGCGCCTTGGAGTTTGGTTTGTCGGGCGCGACCTTGCTGGATGACGGCGCAATCGTGGTGGTCGGTAACGGTGGCAGCGTGGTGGTCAGCCACGACGATGGCCAGACCTTCAGCGTGTTCAACCGCCCTGACCGTATTTCACTGTCGTCGGTGACGGCGGCGGGCAATGGCAACTTGATTCTGGCCGGGCAGGGTGGCGTTCGCGTATCGACGCCGACTGGCGCTGAGCTCGTAAAACAATAAGAAGGCGGGGACAGAATGAGCAGTCATCACAACGATAAAGCGACCTTTCTTGAGCGCCTGATTTTCAACAATCGCCCGGCAGTGATCGTCATCTGCCTGCTGGTGAGCGTGTTCCTGTTCTGGCAGGCGACGCTGATTCGCCCGTCCACCAGCTTTGAAAAGATGATCCCCCTCAAGCACCCCTTCATCGAAAAGATGATGGAACACCGCAACGACTTGGCCAACCTGGGCAACACCGTGCGCATCTCGGTGGAGGCCAAGGACGGTGACATCTTCACGAAGGAGTACATGGAGACCCTGAGGCAGATCAACGACGAGGTGTTCTACATCTCCGGCGTCGACCGCTCGGGCCTCAAGTCGCTGTGGAGTCCTAGCGTGCGCTGGACCGAAGTGACCGAAGAGGGCTTCGCCGGCGGTGAGGTGATCCCCCAAAGCTACAACGGCTCGGCGCAAAGCCTCGATCAACTGCGCAATAACGTACTCAAGTCCGGCCAGGTCGGGCGCTTGGTCGCCAACGATTTCAAGTCGAGCATCGTGGATATCCCGCTGCTGGAGTCCTATCCGGACCCGCAGGATCAGGGCAAGTTGCTGGCCCTGGACTATCGCAAGTTCTCCCATGAACTCGAAGACAAGATCCGCGACAAGTTCGAAGCCCAGAACCCCAACGTCAAGATCCACATCGTGGGCTTTGCCAAGAAGGTCGGCGACCTGATCGACGGCCTGGTAATGGTGGTGCTGTTCTTCGGCATCGCATTCGTCATCACCCTGATTCTGCTGCTGTGGTTCACCAACTGCCTGCGCAGCACCATCGCGGTGTTGAGCACCACCCTGGTGGCGGTGGTCTGGCAACTGGGGTTGATGCACTTCTTCGGCTTCGGGCTGGACCCGTATTCGATGCTGGTGCCGTTCCTGATTTTCGCCATCGGTATTTCCCATGGCGTGCAAAAGATCAACGGTATCGCCCTGCAATCCAGCGAGGCCGACAACGCGTTGACGGCTGCACGGCGGACCTTTCGTCAACTGTTCCTGCCGGGGATGATCGCGATCCTGGCGGATGCGGTCGGGTTCATTACGCTGTTGATCATCGACATCGGCGTGATTCGTGAGCTGGCCATCGGCGCGTCCATCGGCGTGGCGGTGATCGTGTTCACCAACTTGATCCTGCTGCCGGTGGCGATTTCCTATGTCGGCATCAGCAAGCGCGCCATCGCCAAGAGCAAGAAAGACGCAAACCGCGAGCATCCGTTCTGGCGCCTGCTGTCCAAATTCGCCAGCGCCAAAGTCGCGCCAGTGTCGGTCCTGCTGGCCCTGGTCGCCTTTGGCGGCGGCCTCTGGTACAGCCAGAACCTCAAGATCGGCGACTTGGACCAAGGTGCACCGGAACTGCGCCCGGACTCGCGCTACAACAAAGACAACAACTTCATCATCAGCAATTACTCCACCAGCTCCGACGTGCTGGTGGTAATGGTCAAGACCAAGGCCGAAGGCTGCTCGCGGTATGAAGCCATGGCGCCCATCGATCAGTTGATGTGGAAGATGCAGAACACCGAGGGCGTGCAGTCGGCGATCTCGCTGGTGACCGTGTCCAAGCAGATGATCAAGGGCATGAACGAGGGCAACCTGAAATGGGAAACCCTGTCGCGTAACCCGGACGTGCTGAACAACTCCATTGCCCGCGCCGACGGCCTGTACAACAACAACTGCTCACTGGCGCCGGTGCTGGTGTTCCTCAACGACCATAAGGCCGAAACCCTCGACCGCGCCGTGCATGCGGTGCAGGACTTCGCCAAGGAAAACAACAAGGACGGCCTGGAATTCATCCTCGCCGCCGGTAACGCCGGGATCGAGGCTGCCACCAACGAGGTCATCAAGGAGTCGGAACTGACCATCCTGATCCTGGTGTACCTGTGCGTGGCGACCATGTGCATGATCACCTTCCGCTCGTGGGCCGCGACCCTGTGCATCGTGCTGCCACTGGTGCTCACCTCGGTACTGGGCAATGCGCTGATGGCGTTCATGGGCATCGGCGTCAAGGTCGCGACCTTGCCGGTGGTGGCGTTGGGCGTGGGGATTGGCGTGGACTACGGCATCTACATCTACAGCCGCCTGGAAAGTTTCCTGCGTGCCGGGTTGCCGTTGCAGGAAGCCTATTACCAGACGCTCAAATCCACCGGTAAAGCCGTGTTGTTTACCGGCCTGTGCCTGGCCATCGGCGTGTGCACCTGGATCTTCTCGGCCATCAAGTTCCAGGCCGACATGGGCCTGATGCTCACCTTCATGCTGCTGTGGAACATGTTCGGTGCACTGTGGCTGCTGCCGGCACTGGCGCGCTTCCTGATCAAACCCGAGAAGCTGGCGGGGCAGAAGGGCAATTCGCTGTTTGCCCACTGAGCCCAAGGCGGTACACAACGTCCGGCGTCAGCGACGCCGGACGTTGAGGGTCAATTGATGGTTGGCGCGATAGCCAGGAAGAGCTGGTCCTGGGGCGGCGCGATCAATACGTACAGGATTCTTTCCACCGGGTCGGCCCCTGCCGCCTGCTCACTGCGCAATTTCGCCTGGACATGTTCCTTGAGCAGATCCTTTTGCGTGTATTTGCGCTGGCTGGCCAGTTTCAAGTGGGCTCGCGTGTAGCGCTCAGGCGGCGCGTCGGCGGTGGCGTAGTGAAAGTGGGCATACCAAAGCACACTGGGCGGCTTTTGCGCTTTGTCGTACACCGCGTATTCGGTGAAGAAATCCCCACTGAGGGTTGGCCGCTGCGGGTCTGCCAGGCTGGTCAGGTTGATATCGATTTCCTTGTGTCGCCAGAGGTAATCGAGGCTTTCCAGGGTTGGCCACTGGCGTTTGTAGGCGTCGCTGCACAGTCGTGTGGCCATGCGCTGCATGTCCCTGGCGTTGGCGCGGTAACGATCGATGGCGTCCTGCGCCCTGGGCTGGTCGCTGTGATCCCGTGCGATTTCATCCGCAAGTGCGTTGAGTCTATCGGCCTGTCCGGTGAGCAACTCATCCCAGTCGGCCGGGTTGACGTCTTGCCGGGTGAGGGCGGACTCCAGCTTCTTCTGTTGGGCACTGATCAGCCGTTCGATCTCGGGGCGTTGCCGCAGCACTTTCTCGCCCTGGTCTTTGAGCATTGCCAGGGTAGAGGCCGGCGCCGCCGGTTCGGGGGCGGCCATGGGTTGCTGGGGCGTTTCCACCCAACTGCCGGCATCATCCGCGTCGAAGGTGGTCAGGGGTTCACCGGTCAGGCTATTGGTAATGGTGAGCCGTTCGCGTGGGTGTAGACCATCGACAGGTTTCAGCTCGCCGATCCAGTACGTGCGCGTACGGGTTTTGAAGATACGTTTGGCCGGCTCTTTCGGCCTGAGCAACGTGGCGGCGGATGCTTCGACCTCCAGTGCTTCCTGGCTGCGCACCACACTTTCCAGCTCGTTTTCAGCCAGCGTCCGCGCCCGACTCAGCCCGGCCAGCAGGCGTTCGGCCACGGGGTGTACGCGTTGCGGATTGATGAACGTGAGCGCTTCGATGGCCTGCTCGTAGCTGCGGTACTTGTCCAGGATTGTGCCGTACAGCAATCGTTGCTCATCCAGCGGATAACCGCTGCTGCTGCGCACTTCGGTATGTGACAGCAAGGCCTGGCCCAGGCTCGAATTGTTTAGATGGTCGATGTACAGCGCCTCCAGCGGCGACACCTCCAGCGCCGACAATTTCACGACCACCCACGAGAGCGGGATCAGCGCATGCATCTCCAGGTTCTGCGCAAAAAAGTGCTGGAACGTCGTAATTTTGGACAACGCTTGCGTGCGCAACACACGTCCGGCCACGGAGTCCTGTTCCAGCAACTCAAGGGTGGTTTCCATCTCGCGCGAGCGGGCCGCCATGCGTTGAACGACGTCCGCCAGTTCAATCGAGCGGGTCACATGTTCGTTATACGCCCAGGGGCGACCTTCGCGCAGTTCCTCGCGCATCCGGCTGGCCAGGTGGCTCATGGGCTCGCCACGCTCAGTGAACATAAAGGTGTCGGCCCATTTCTGCAGGTGGAAATGCGTGCGCATTTGCTCGTCCCAAAGCGTTTTGAGCGTGATGGCCTGGTCCTGGACATGGGGGCCGGCACCCGCGTATTTCTGCAGGTCCTGACCTACCTTGTACAGCTCGATGCGCTTTGGCAGTACCTTGGCGTAACTCTGCTCGAGTTTATCCAGGACCACCTCATAGTCGGTGCGCGCCTTCGAATAGGCCGCTATCTCCTGCTGATGCCGTGCTTCGATCGCGGGTCTCTGCGCATCGGTGGCTTTTTGCAGCAGGTTCCACACCAGTTTCAACGTAGTGGTCTGCTTGATCAGGACCACGCGGTTATTGTTAAGGCGGGTCAACCAATCTCTGAACTCGGCCATGTCCGGGGAAATCTGCGCATTGAGCGTGTCCATACGGTCCTTCAATTGCACCGCCTGGCGACGATTCTCCTCGCGCAGCGTTGCCAGGCGCTTGGGCCCGCCGCCCGCCAGCTTGAGCCCGCGGTCTAGGGTCCAGTGGCCCTTGCCATCGGTGCGCAGCTTGATGCCGGGGTGATCGGGTTTGTTCGGGTCAATGATGAATACGTCGTCCACGTCCGGGGTAATGTTGACGCGAAACAACAGGCCGCCCACCGTGGCGTGCCAGCGCTGGCCGATCTTGAACAACCCGCGATAAGGGCCGAGCGCGACGGGGTCCGGGGCGTGTTCAGGCCAGGGCACATTGACCTCCAGCAGTTTCCTTAACAAACGTGTCGCGGCCCTGTCGCTGGCCAGGGAGCGGTCGATATCCAACAGGGTGCGGCCGCCGCCGGGCGGTTCGGCAGGCAAGCCGATGATGCCCCGTTGCACCACGGCCGGGGTCGAGATGGCCTGGCCCTGCGGATGTTGCAATGGCAACCGTGGGACCTCCGCTTGCGCAGGGGGCTGCGCTACGTGGTCGGGTATCCCCAGGTGAATCAGAACCATGCTGGTGTTGAGCAGCAGGTCGACCCACGCCAGTTCACGGGCAATCGGGTCTTGGCTTTCCAGGGCTGGTATGTCCTGCTTGAGGCTCAGGGCCAACTGCATGAACCAGCCCACCGCCGCCAAGGGTCCACGCACCAGCATCAGCAAGGTGTTGAAGCCCAGTTGCACGCCTTCGAGAATCAGCGCCCAGCGGCTTTCGGCGTTGGACGTCGAGTCGCGGTCGGCTTGCTCCTGCAGTTGCCGCGCTTCGCACTCGTACAGGTAGTCCATCAGTTGGTTGTTGCCCAGCGCCTGGAGGATTTGATCGCTGCTTTCATCACTCGGCGGGGCCAGCGTCGCGGGGCGTGGAATGGACGGCAAGGGGTCGAACTCGGAACCTATGCCGCTGACACGCACGTAATGGGGCTCCCGGAATCCGCCGTTGCTGTACACCGCTCTGGCAGGGTCTTCCATCCAGGCCAGGACGCTGTCCTGCAGCTCGCCGGGCTCGGCGATGGCGGCCAGCAGACTGGCGCGGTCGGTGAATTCCAACAGCGAATCCCGATACGCCGGGCGATACAACAAGCGCGGGCCTGGCTGCCCGTTGCGCGGCTCGATGATGAACATATTCTGCACCCCGTCCGCCTTGGCGCCGGGCTTGCGTTGAAAGGCGAGCACGCGCATGACCACTTCATCCATGCCCGCCCAGCGCTCGGTACTGTGGGTGCCCAGCACTGCTTCGACATAGCGCAGCCCTCGCGACGTAAGCCCGGCCTGGCCTTTGATCTTGTATTCCAGGGCCTGGGTTTTCAGGTCGATGGGACGCTGCACAAGGAACAGCCGCTTGCGCTCTTGCGCCTGTGCGTCCTCGCCGAGCAGTGACTGGTGAAGGTAAGCCGGGTAGTTGCGCCCGACATCGATGCGCTGCACCAGCGCGAGCAGGTACTCCGGGGTCAGGCTGCTGTCGACCGGCTGGCCATCCGCATGGCGCACCGTCATGCGGCCGGCAGGTTTACCTGAAAGGTTCTTGAGCGCCAGGTCGACCAGGCTCATTGACACGCGGTCGATGTAGCCACTTTGCAGGGTGCCCACCGGCACTTCGAAGGTCAGTTGCAGTGCGTCGGCCCGGTAGGCGCCCTGGGCAAGTTCCTTGCAGCTGCGTTCGCCGTGTTCGGTGGCGTTGCGGTCCAGGCACAGTTGGTGATCCAGATGGCTGGCGGCATAGCTGCGAATATCCTCGAGATCATCGAGGTAGTGTTTGCCTTGATTCAGACGCCGAAGGCTGGCCTGTTCGAGCAGGCACTGAGAAAACGCGAAACGATCGGCCGCCGAGGCGTTTTGCAGCCAGCCGGGCAGGGCCGTCTCGATCGACGGCGCGGGATGGCTGGCGATGGCGGGCGAGTCGGTGAACAGGCTGGCCAGGTCGGTGATTGCCGCAAACTGCTGTTCCAACGCCTTGACGCTGGTGCCCGCCGGCAGGCGCAGATTGGCCAGGTTCTCCAGTTGTCGATCCAATACAAGGGCCGCCTGCACTTCGAAAATATCGCCATCGGGCTCGTACAGGCGCCAAGTGATGGTGTCGGCCATCCCCTTTGCCTGGATGCGTTTGCCCCATGCCTCGCCGAATGCATCCAGGCTGGCGTAGGAATCGATCTGGCCGGATAAACCGCACAGCAGCACGCGCGTGCCGCTGACCAGCAGAATATCGCTGGCCTGCTGCGTCAGTGATGTGCTGCCTTGTACAAGCTGGGTTTCCAGGGTGTAGGCGTGAATCGCATTGGCAGGCCATGGCTGCTCGGTCCTGGTTTCTCGGCTGGGATAGTCGGCCAGGGTGCTCAGTATCTGCAGTTGCTGGGTGTCGTCCCCCGAATGACGGACGGCGCTGGCCCTGAATGCGCCGCGCAGCACTTCGGCCAACCATTGCCAGCGACTGACGCCGGTATCGCTGTCCTGTTCCCAATACGCGGCCAGCGCCTCTTGGGCCCCGATAAACAGGATCAAGGGCAGTTCCCGTATCGCGTTTTCGAAGACGTTCAGGTCGTAGCTGCGCTCGCCATCGGCCTGAAACGTGAGTCGGCTGCCGGTGGCGTCGCTCAGGTAGGCGTCCAACCCGTAACTCAATGAAAGGTCGGGGAAATGGCCGTCGGCAAGGAATTGCAGCGCCACATCCAGCACCGGCCGCAGTGCCCGGCCGCCCCCCTCACGGGGGAGCGCCATGTACAGATCCGAAGGGGCGATGGACAGGGGCGGGTAGTGTTCTTTCAGGGTGCGGGCCAGCATTTCTGCAACTACCGACCGCAGGGCGGGGCGCGTTGAAAACTGCCCCTTTATCACGGTTTTCAGCAGGTTTTCCGCCGGGATCGGCGTGACGATTGGCATGAAAGGTATTCCTTTACGTTGGATAAGCGAATGCCCGCCTAACCTAACGCCAACGCCACGCCTGATGCGGTAGCCCGATAGTGCACACGTGGGCGAACGGCTCGGGCCGGTTTATTACGGGAACGATAAGAACCAGCGCTGCGCCAGCGCCTTGCCAATCAAGCCTCGGTGTACGTCGACCACTGCCTGCGGGCCCTGCGCCTTGGCGAGCAACGAGTAATAGCTTTGCTTGCGCTGTTCGCGGGTTTTCACGTGCGCGGCGGTGTAGTCGGCCCCTGCGGTGTCTGCGGTGGGGTAGTGAAAATGCGCATACCACACCGGGTAGCCTTTGGGATCATTGATCGCGTACTCCTGGATGAAGTCCTGGCGCTCACCCTTCAATCGGGTCCGCCCGCCCAACTTGGCCACGTTGACCTGGCGCTGGTTGAGCAGGTATTCCAGATTGCCGTGGGTGGGCGGCAGTTCCAGGCTCAGTTGGTGCCGCAATGTCTGGCCCAAGGCACTCAAGCGCTCACCGGCCTTACGCATGTCGCTGGCCAGTGCCTGGTCAGCGGTGGTCCTGGCACTCTCGGGCTGAGCGGCGATGGCCTGGTCCAACTCGGTGGCGAGTTTGTCATAGCGAGCCGCTTCGTAATCCAGGACCTCCTGGACCTCCTGGGGGTGCCTGCTGCTTTTTTTGTAATGCTCGGCCCTGCGCAGATGATCATCCAGCATGGCCAGCAACTTGCGCGCTTCACCCTTGACCTGGCTCAGGCTGCGCGGTGGGACGGGCGCCTGGGGCGGCGTCTGCACCACATACTCGACCCATACATCGCCCTGCTGTGAATAGCTCTCGACCACTTGCCGGGTGTTCTCGTTGCGTACTTCGACCACTTCAACGTTGTGCACCCGCTGCACGTCGCCGATCAGCGTGCCCCTGCGCCGGGTCTTGATTACCCGTTTCGCCGATGTGGCCGCCGGGGCCTGAGCCGGCACAGGCCTGGGTGGCTGGCTGCTGGTGTGTGCAATCGGTCTGACCTCCCTGGACAGACGTTGTGTTACCTCGTCGTAGAGCCCGCGGACCAGGTTCAGCAACCGGCCGCTGAACGTCGCATCCAGGCCCTCGACGTCGACAATTTCCAACCCGAGCAACCCATCCAGCGCACGGCCGTAATGCTCCACCAGACTTTCCAACACACTCAGCCGATCACTGGCCGACAGCACCAGGCCGTTGAGTTCGGCGTGGGTGCGTACCTGCTGCTGCAGCGGGCTGACAATGTTATCCATCGCCTTGAACAGCGGGTGCCCGAAATCCTTCACGCTCAGGTATTTCAAGGTGCGCAGTTGCAAGTCCTTGATGGACAGCGCGCTGATCTCGTTCACCCGATTGGCAGTCATCTCGTTGAATCGTTTGGCGCCGCTTGAGCCCATTGACTGCATGTGTTCAAGGTGGCGCGCCTGGCGTTCAAGCCAGCGGATACTGCGCTCGTTGATGTCTGCCAGCTGGGACGTGAACTGGCGATAGCGGTTGCGTTCAAGCACAACTGCCACATTGAAACCGGGACCTTCACGCCGGAACTGCGGGTGGGCGCGGTACAGGTCTTCTCTGTCGAGCTCGGCAATGGCCACATGTTTACGGGCATTGAGAACGGCGTCGTGCAACAGGTCCAGGGTTTTTGTCAGCGATAAGGGAACGTTTAAGGCTTCACGCTCCTTGAGGCTGTCCAGGATCTGCTGCTGGTGCAGGCTTTGTTTCTCAAGGGCGGCATCGTACTGCTGACGCGCGTCTGCCAGTGGCTTGCCGCTTAAACCGGTCTGCCGGGCTTCTGCCTTGTCGACCTCTGGCTGAGTTTGCAAGTAGGCCCGAAGTTCATCCTCCAATGCCTTGACGCGGTTGGCCTTGCGCTCGCGCTCGGCAGCGATGCGCTTTGGCGGCATGCCACCGCGCAGGCGCAGCCGGGAGTCCACTGACCAGATGCCCTGGCCGTCGTCGCGCAGGTAAGGGCCAGGCCGTTGGGCATCGGTGGGGTCGGTAATTCGCACGCTACCATCGTCCTCCAGGTTGACGCGGAACAGGTCGCTGTCGACCTGCGCATGCCAGCGGTTATCGATGAGGTACAAGCCCTTGCGGGGGCCATTCAAGACCGGCTGTGGCAGGTCACCCGGCATCGGCACCTTGAGTGACGCGAGGTTGGCGCGCTGGCTGGGCGTAAGGCGATAACGGGCCTGGGCGTAGCTGAAATCCACGGCGGTGTGCAAGCCTTGTGGTTGCACGCCGGGCAATGCAACGGTGCCTTGGCGAATCCGTGCAGGTGCGGGCGCCGGCCATGCCTGCGGGCGTCGCTGCGGCACGCGTGGCGCCACGGCTGGGGGCGGGGCAGTGGGGGCC